>CALVUQ010000016.1 GCA_944363615.1 uncultured Clostridia bacterium
AAGGTAAGGATATACGATATCGTCTGCAGAGCTTTACGTCCGTACTTTCTTAAATGACTTTCGGCTTTAATCGTCGGCGGCTTGGGGGGGTAGCTTCAGCGTTATGTTAATGCGCGGCATAAATTCCCGAAATTACTGCGTGTTCGATGCCTGATTCGGATTTTTTCATTTTTGTCATTTTGCCGATGTTTTAATTCGACAGTGTAAGCACATAAGATAACGTCCGCCGTTATATGGCAGTGTAGGGCAGAAAACGCGAAAATCACTCCAAAGCGTTTTTCATCGTGTAAAAGCCGTTATTTTTGGTCTTTATGAATTCCGCGGCTTTAAGCGTGCCCGTCGCGAAAATCTTGCGCGACAAAGCGGTATGCGATAATGTCACGATTTCGTCGGTGCCTGCGAAAATAACTTCGTGTTCGCCCACGATTGTGCCGCCGCGCACGGCGTGAATGGTCACGTCCTCGGGTTTTCTTTTGGACAAGCCCTCTCTGCCGTAAAGGAATCTGGCGTCGGTTTTGACTTCCTTGACTTTTTCGGCCAGCATCATGGCGGTACCCGACGGCGCGTCCGCTTTCTGGTTATGGTGCTTTTCGATTATTTCGATGTCAAAAGAGTCCTTAAGCGTCTTTGTGGCTTTTTCCACAAGTTCGAGTAAAAGATTTACGCCCACGCTCATATTGCCGGACTTAAGTACCGCGACTTTTTCGGAAAGCGCCTCTATGCGTTCAAGCTGAACCTGTGAATAACCAGTTGTAGCGATTACGACGCCCTTATTGTACTTTTCTGCCAAAGCGATCACGTCGTCGAGAAGTTCGGGACGGGAAAAATCCACAATTACGTCAAAGTCGCATTGGACAGCGTCAACGTCGGTGTAAGTTTTTATTTCGGGGTGGGGAACCCTGTCAAATCCGCCCGTAACTACGAAACCGTCGCTCAAGCGCGTGGTTTCCACAATGGCTTTACCCATTTTGCCGCTGATTCCGAATAAGAAAAGTCCGGTCATAAAAAATATACCTCTTTAATCGATAAGACCCAGTTCGCGCATGGAGTCGCGAAGTTTCAAAGCGTTTTGTTCTTCCATTTCGGTAAGGGGCAGACGCGGAACTCCCGCCCGGAATCCCAAAAGATTCATCGCCGTTTTTACGGGAATGGGATTGACTTCGCAAAACAGATTTTTGATAAAGGGCAGAAGTTTAAACTGCTGTGCTCTCGCTTTTTCCCACTCTCCGCGAAAAGCGCTTTCGGTAATGTTGCGCATCAGCTGAGGCGCGGCGTTTGCTGCAACTGAAATCACGCCCTTTGCGCCAAGAGCCATGCTGACGTATGTAAGCGCGTCCTCTCCCGAGTAAACGTCCATCTTTCCTTCAACAAGGCGCATTAGCTCCTGAAGCTGGTCGATGTTTCCGCTGGCTTCTTTAATGGCGACGATGTTTTTCACTTCGCTGAGTTTAAGCGCGGTCCGGGGCAGAATGTTGACGCCCGTTCTTCCGGGAACGTTGTAAACGATAACGGGAATGTCCACGCTGTTTGCAACGGCGGAGTAGTGCGCTATCAGCCCGCCCTGAGTGCATTTGTTGTAGTAAGGCGTGACGATAAGCAACGCGTCCGCGCCCAAAGCCTGAGCCGAAATTGCGTTTTCCACCGTTTCGGCGGTATTATTGCAACCGCAGCCCGCGACGACGGGAACTCTTCCCGCGACTTTTTTCACGGCAAAATCGATTGTCGCGTTTTTTTCTTCTTTAGTCATGGTGGAAGGCTCGCCCGTGGTGCCGCATACGCAAAGCGCGTCCGCCTTATTCTCGATTAAATTTTCGATAATTTTGCCGAACGCGTCGAAATTCACGCCGTTTTCGTCAAAGGGAGTGATTAAAGCCACCCCGACGCCTTTGAAAACGCTCATTTTGCTCTCCTTATCTGCAATAAAAGTTTATTTGTTGTTTTTGGCTATTATTCTTTCCGCAATCTGGACGGCGTTGGTAGCCGCGCCTTTACGGATGTTGTCCGCAACCACCCAAAGGTTAATGCCGCTTTCCACGCTGTCGTCAAGTCTGATTCTTCCCACGTAAACGGGGTCGGTGTCGGCTATGTCGAGAGGGGTGGGGTAAACGCCGTTCTTGCAGTCGTCCATGACGATTACGCCTTCCGCGGACTTAAGCGTGTCGACGACTCCTTCAAGCGTAACGGGATTATAAAATTCCACGTTAATGCTTTCGCTGTGTCCGTAATAGACGGGTACGCGCACGGTCGTGGCGGTGATTTTTATGCTTTGGTCGCCTAAGATTTTGCGCGTTTCGTCAATCATTTTCTGTTCCTCTTTGGTGTAACCGTTGTCGAGGAAAACGTCGATATGCGGCAAAACGTTGCCGAAGATGGGCTTGGGGAACTTTTTGGGCGCGGCACCTTTAATGCCTTCCTCAAGGTCGGTATATCCTAAAACTCCCGCGCCGCTTACCGCCTGATAGGTGGAATAAACGATTCTCTTTATGCGGTATTTCCTGTGCAGAGGCGCAAGCGCGACGACCGCCTGAATAGTGGAGCAGTTGGGGTTTGCGATTATGCCCTTATTCCAATCTATGTCGTAAGGATTGACCTCGGGCACGACAAGGGGAACGGTGGGGTCCATACGCCATTGGCTGGAATTGTCTATGACGACCGCTCCGCAATCGGCAAATATGGGGGCGAAGGTTTTGGAAGTGCCCGCGCCCGCGCTGAAAAGAGCGATGTCCGTTTTTCTTGAGCGCACGTTTTCTTCCGTAAGTTCGATTACGGTATATTCCTTGCCCATAAATTCCACTTTTTTGCCCGCGCTTTTGGCGGAAGCAAAAAGATACAGCTCGTTAATGGGAAGCTTTCTTTCGGCAAGAACCTGAAGCATTTTTCTGCCGACCATGCCTGTTGCGCCGACTACGGCTACGTTGTAATTCATATATGATTTCTCCTTGAAATATGATACTTGTTGAAAATCCGGAAAATGCGCTTACGCGCCGGATTCCGATAGGATTCTTACGCGACGCGGCTTTTTTTAAGGTAAAAGCGCGTAGGCTGTCGCGTTTACAAAAGGTTAAATCCGACTGAAAAAGCAAAAAATCAAGTGAAAAAACGTTGATTTTCCGCTGTTTTTTTATTGCGGCAAACCTAAAGCTCAATCCGCGGTAAGAAAGAGACGGGAAGCAAAACCCTGAAAAAACCGCCGTAAGCCGATTTAACCGTACTGCGGTTAAACAAAAAACAGCCAATCGGTTAAAGAGTGTGCCGTTTGACTGTCTTCGGATATCTGATGAAAACGCGATACGTCAAATAATGTGCTCCACTCTTACGAATGACAGTTGCAGGGTATTAGCCGCTGCACCCAACGAACAACTTCGCCCGAGAGTTATCCGTTTCGGCGTCGATACCCTTTCGCGGCTCGGGTCATACGGGCGACCTTGATGGAAACCGCTAATAATGTTCGACGCTCCTCATTATTTACTCGTTAAGGATAACACAACAAATCGGGCTTTGTCAATCAAAATAAATAAACGAGTGTAAAAATGATTGAAAAAAACGGCAAAATGTTATATAATCGTATCCGTAGCCGTATTTGCGGCTTTAACCGCGGAGGAAAAGCAATTACCGTAAACAAGTTACAAGACGACCTCGGTCGGATAATAACGGATTTTTATCATTCCGTATCGGACTTAAATAAGTCGCTTTACGATCCCGTACTGAAAGACGCAGGATTTAAGCGCGGGTCGGGGTTTTACCTTTATGAGGGACGAAAAAAGTCGGATTTTTCCGTCGTTATCGACGGCGCGGACGAAGGACTTCACAAACTGGCGTTAAGCGTCGGCGTCGCGCTGAAGGAATCGGGCTTAAGACCCGACGTAATTGTACCTGTACCGGGGGAGCATGAATTGTTCTGCGCGCCTCGTCCGCGTTTTAAAAGGAACAATGCACTTCTGATTCGGCTTGTACGCGGCAGCACGGGCTTGTTTTGTTCGGGCGGGACTGTGATATGCGGCGCGGCTGAAACGCCTTTTACGTTTTCGTCGGATGCAGAAGCAGGCTTATACGCAACGGCTTTAAGACGGCTTACCGATGACTTTTGCGGCAGAAATTTCGTTTGCAGAAGTCTGCTTGCGGGAAAACAGATAACGCTTACCGCAATGTGGTTCGACGACTACGATCTTGAAAAATTCACAATGGAGGCGGCGCGGCTTACCGCGGACTCGACCGCCTTTACGGAGACGACTTTGGCTTATTCGCCGCTTGAACAGGATGCGGGACTTCTCGGTAAAGTTTTTTCGGAAATCAGGCCCGACGGACCGCTTGAACCCTGTTTCGAAGTCAGAAAATATCTTGCCCTGACCGAAGGGGCAAGGCGTCTGGGCGCAACGGTGAAAGCGTCGGACGAAGCGAAAGCCGCTGAAAAAATCTCGCAACTTTTGACGGCATTGTTTACGGAGGAATCATAATGGCACAGAAGAAAGGCCTTATTTACAGACTGACCATGGGCAAGGACAACCTGCCCGATTTTACGCCCAACAGGTTACCCGGATCTCGCTGGGCGGTATTTAAAGACGTATTTTTCAACCGACTGGGGGCTATGGCGAAAATAAGCCTGCTTACTTTTCTGTTTACATTGCCCGCAGTCGCCTGGCTTGTCATAATGAATATCGTATTGCAGGTGGACGCTCAGCTTATACCGTATTCGTCCAATATCGGCATAGGTTATCCCGTCGTGGTGGACGCGGCCCTCATGGGACAGTATCGCTCATTTATGTATAATATTCAAGCATATTTGATCCTTATTCCGCTGATAATGATTGCGGGCGTGGGGTTTGCGGGCGCGTTTCACGTCATGAAGCTTCTCGGCTGGGGCGAGGGCGTGTCCGTGGGCGGCACGTTTTTCCAGGGCATAAAAAGGAACTGGGCGTCGTTTCTCTGGATCTTCCTTTATGCGGGAGTATCGCTGTTCGTATTCATGTTCTGTATTACGGCGTACGGCTATCTTACGGAGATAAACACGGTCGTAAGGGTAATCATGATTGCGCTTGCGGTAGTCCAATTCGTCCTTATGCTTTGCATGCTGCTGTATCTGTGTACGCAGACGGTTACTTATAAACTGGGATTCATGGGGCTTGTGAAAAACAGTCTGCTGTTTGCCATTGCGCTTTTCCCGCAAAACGTTTTCTTCATTGCGTTAAGCCTTTTGCCGCTTATAATCATAATGTTTTTGCCGCTTCAGATAGGAATATTCTTCTGGATGATTTTCCTGTTTCTGGGCATTGCGTACATCGTGCTTGTCTGGACGGTGTTCTCGCAATGGGTGTACGATAAATTCGTAAACGACAAGGTAAAAGGCGCGGTCAAAAACCGCGGTATGTACGTTAAGAATCCCGAGGACGAGCGCGCCGCAGAAATCGAGCACATCAGAACCAGGAACACGGTTTACGGCGCGGCGTATGTGTCGCGCAGGCTTTCCAGCATAGACGACGGCAAAAGTTTCACTCCGCTTTCCACCAATTTTTCCCGCAGCGATTTACAGAAGCTAAGCGAAGAAAAGGCCGAAATGCAGGAGGAAATCGATAAGGAAATCGCCGAAGTAAACGCTCAGATAGAAGAGGAGCGCATACAGTGGGAAGAGGAGCAGGCCGCCGCAAAAAAACGCCGCAAAAAGAATAAAAACGCCGTTGAAAACGCTTCGCAGCTTTCAGCCGCCGAAAAGGAAAAGGCGCAGAAGAAAAAGAATAAAAAGACGGTAAAGTCCGCTTCCGAAGACGAAATCGCCATACTTCCCGTTTCGGAAGAGGAATACGTCGAAGACGAGAACGAAAAGAAGTAAAACCTGCCCGCGCGGGCTTAAGGGGTGACGGGAATATGTACGACGCGCTTGCTGCATACTACGATAGATTCATGTCGGACGTCGATTACGACGCCTGGATAAATTACCTGAAAGATATTCTGGGCGAGCGCGTGCGCGGAAGGGACGTAGGCTGCGGCACGGGCAGATTCACCATTGCCCTTAAAGAAGCGGGATACGATGTAGCGGGCAGCGACTCAAGCCCCGAAATGCTTTCCGTCGCGGCGGAAAACGCGCGCAAAAAGGGAGTTCCCGTCACGTTTTTGCTTCAGTCGGCGGAGGAACTTTCGGATTTTGCGCCGCTTGATTTCGTTATCGCGCAGTGCGATGTGGTAAATTATCTCAAAAAGCCCGAGATTTTTTTCAGGAAAGCGTATTCGTCGTTGAAAGACTCGGGAATATTGATGTTCGACATTTCGTCGGAATATAAGCTTACCGAAATTTTAAGCAACAATGTGTTTACCGAAACCCGCGACGACGTTACGTATATCTGGGAAAACGAATACGTAAAAAAGGCGCGGCGCGTGGATATGCGGCTGACATTTTTCCGCAAAAATGAGAATAATTATTATTCTAAAAGCGTTGAGACTCAGTCTCAGTACGTACATTCTTCGTCCGACATCGTAAAATCGCTGTACGACGTCGGTTTCAGAACCGTCAAAACGCGGGGATTCCTTAAAAAATCTCCCCCTTCGGAAAAGGAACAGCGAATTCATTTTATCGCTTACAAGCAGGAGTGATATGGCAAAAATACTCAAACTCAACAACGACGCCGATTATTATTACGAGCGCGGTATCGACAAAAGCGAGGCGGGCAGTTACATAGAGGCCGTGGACAGTTTTTATTCGGCGCTGAAACGCGACCCGGAAAACATGTGGATTTATTCCGAAATCGGCTATAATTATCTTGAACTGGGTCTTTACGAACCGGCGCTTAAAATTTATTTTAAACTGCTTGCACTCGACAAATACGCCGACATAGGGTATCTGGGGCTTATGCAGTGTTTCATTCGCGAAAACCAGGTCGCCACAGCGCTTTATTATCTCAACATGGGCATAGACAACGGCGCCCTTGACAGCGAATACGAGGCGGAGGAACAGGAAACCGCCGTAAGCGATAAGCCTAAACTCAGGCTTTTGGACAAAAACGACAACAGCGAGATTGTCGCGCTTGCCAAAAAGATGATAGTAAGCGGCGAAAGTGATTTTGCAAAACAAATGCTTTCCGCCATACCCGATACCAGCAAACAGTTCGACGAGGCGCAGAACCATCTTTCTTTTCTCGCTTATTCGGAAGGCGACTACGACAAATGCATACGCCTTTCCGAAGCGGTGATCGAAAACAAGCCCGAGGACCTCTATGCTCTTACAACCATGATGCTTGCGTATTACCGTAAAAACGATTACGTCAAAACGGAGGAAATCGCTTCCGTAATCGACGGACTTGAATTGAAAACCAGGTCGGAACTTTACCGCGTCGCGATGTGCGTCATGGAAGTGGGGGACGAGCGTCGTTGCGTTAAGTACTTTGAAAAACTGTTCGAATTGTGTCCTTACGACCGCGACACCACCTTAGCGCTTGCGATCGCCTATTACGATACGGACAGGACGGCTGATGCGCGCGCATACATGCTGGCGTTGAGAAGACTTTATCCGTCCGACAGAGTGATTGCATATTACGCGCGTTTCGTGCGCGAGGGCAACATAAAGCATATTCCCGTGGCGGTGGATCTTCCCGACGGTGAAAAGCTGAGGCGTCTGCATCGCATAGAAGAAACTTTTTCCATGCTGTCGGACGTCGACAAAGCGGTAAAAAGACTGGAAGAGGACGAAGAATTTTACGATATGGTCATGTGGCTTTTATCGTCGAGGGAGGTGCAGATGTGTCAGCGCGTGGGCGCTTTCCTTTGCCAGCACGAAAAATGGCAGCCCTTTTTCCGCGACAAGCTTATCGACCCGTCGGTGCCTTCGCCCGTAAAAAAGGAATATCTTTTAAGCTATCTGAAGTATTCCGACGTCAAAAAATTCGCTTTGCTTGTGGGCGACATAATGCTGTTTTTCAATCCGCGGATACCCAAGTGCGACGATAACTTCGACATGCGCGAGACCTATTGGCTGTTATATGCCACCTGCGCGTTCGTGACGAAAGGTTTCCAGTCCAAAATCAACAAGGTCTATAAAAATTTTGTCGCGGTCATGAGCAGGCCCGACTTCAAGCCTTTCAAAATACGCGTGCCCGTCATGGCGGCGCTTATAGCGTACAAAGCCAAAGTACATAAAATTTTCGAGTCGGAAACGGAGTGCTGTGAAATATTCGGCTGCACCAAGGAGGATTTTCACGATTACGCCGTAAGACTGGAACTGGAAAAACCCGAAAAACCGGCCGAAAAACCGGCCGAAGAAACGGAGGAACGATAATGTTGGATTTCGACAAACTGTTTGAAGATTACATAAAAGAATGGCTGGAAAATCACAAGGGAGAGTACACCGCGGACGAGGCGGAAAACATGATTCCCGACCTTTACGAAAAATTCGTAACCTCTCCCTGCAAAGAGGCGGGCGGTAAGACTCCCGAAGAGTATTTCAATGCCGTATCGGACCCGAAGGAACTGGTTGAAATGTTCGCGGAATCCTGTAAAGAAGGGGGCGCGTGCTCGCTTTTGTTCGACCGTATGGCGGAAGTTGCCGATTGTGCGCCTTTATTGTACGACCTGGTTGAAAAGGAAACCGATCCCTTGGTGGTCGCATCCGCCATGGATTTTCTGGAAGACAGCGGCGCCGATCAGCCTTACGCAAAATACGCCGACTGGCTTACTGAGGGCGACAAAGACGAAAGCGTCGTGGAAAAAGCCGTGGAAATATTGAAGGAGCACCCGTCCGAAGAGATAAAGAACCGTCTGTTGGACGCGTTAAGCCGCGCCACGGAGGAACAGAAGCAGATAATCGCGGACGTCCTTGTCCGCCAGGGCAAAGACGAGCGCACTTACGAGCTTTTGAAGCAGTTGTTCAAGTCCGGCAAAAATATCCCGTACATCGCTGGCCTTGTCGCAAAATACGGGGATGAGCGCGCCGCCGAGTTTCTGTATCCCGCGCTTGACAACAGTAATTACCTGGAGTTTATCGAGATACGCAACGCCATCGAGACTATGGGCGGCGTGGTGGACGACACTTATCGCGATTTTTCGGACGACGAATACTATAAAGCAATAAAACATCTTAAATAATTCGGTTTTACACCCGTATCGTTTGTCAATAATTTTGGGGTGAGTATGGAAAAAATTACGCTTGAAAAGATAAAATCCGATAAGGATTTCCGCGCGCTTATAGACAGCGCAAACAACAATCTCGAGAAAATGGGATATACGGAGCACGGTTTAAGACACGTCGGTTACGTAAGCCGCACTACCGCCAATATTTTAAGAGAACTTGGCTACGACGATCGGATAGTGGAGCTGGGCGCAATCACGGGCTGGATTCACGACATCGGCAATGCCGTCAATCGCAAGAACCACGGCTTGTCCGGCGCTGCGCTTGCTTTTCCGCTGCTTACCCGCATGCGCATGGACATGAGGGAAATCGCGCTTATATTGGGCGCCATCGGCAATCACGAAGAGGAAACGGGCATTCCCGTCAGCGAGATAAGCGCCGCCCTCATTATTGCGGATAAGTCCGACGCGCACCGTTCGCGCGTGCGCAAAAAGAGTTTCGATTATTCGGACATTCACGACCGCGTAAACATGTCGATAAAGAAAAATTCGCTGGTTATCGATCGCGACAAGCGCATTATCCGCCTTGTGATTTTCATGGACGAAACTTCCGCCTTGATGGAATATCTTCAGATATATCTTTCGCGCATGATTTTAAGCGAAAAGGCCGCGGCGTTTCTCGGCTGCAGTTTCGAGTTGGTTATTAACGGCGCGGTAATCAACCGCAGGTCGGGCGTTGCTAAAAAAATGACGCTTAAGTCCTCGGAAACGGAAGTAAGCGAGGAGGGCAACTGATAGGATATCGGTATTTTCCGATAAGCCGCTTGCTTGTCTGCATTTTTTCGGGTGCCTTAATCCCGCGTTCGCTTTTTTCGGGGGGGAGGGCGCTTAGTCTGCGGCAAAATCCGACTGATTTTAACCCGCCCGAAATTTAGCATGATATTACGCTTGCCCGATATTAAAAAACACAAACGGCTGTTGCGTTACCCGATCGATTTTACGGTCGGGCTTTTTTGCGCCCGAAAAACTCATAAAGCCGCGTTCGGCAAAGTATATTTATAATATGTTTAAGATTTTTTCGGTTGCCATGCTTATCGTAGGCACTATCATAGGGGCGGGATTCGCCTCGGGAAGAGAGATCGTGGCCTTTTTCGGCACTACGCCCGCGCCATTGGTGGCGGCGGTCTGCGCTTTACTGGTGTTCGTCATGTGCCTGGTTTTTCTTTCCGTGGGGCAAAGGGCGGAAGCGGACGATATAGGTACGGTAAACAAAAAAATCGCGGGAAGATTCGACGTCGTCCTCAATATTTTTCTTCTGTTCAACAGCGCCGTGTCGCTAAGCGCGATGCTTGCGGGCTTCGACAGTCTTTTCGGCTCGATTTATCCTTTAAAGCCGTTGTATTCCGTTGCGTTCGGTGTGATTTCCACGCTTGTGGTAACAAAAGGGCTTAAAGGGCTTTTAAGATGTAACGCCGTACTCGTGCCCGCGCTTATCGCTATTATCGCCGCGGTAACCTTGACAAACGTCAGTTCGCCTTCTTTTTCTTTGTTCACCGCAAAAACCGCTTACCGCAGTTTTACCTACATTTCCATGAATATGATGCTGGCGGCGGCTGTTCTGACAACCGTGCACGGGTTAAGCAAAAAACAGATAATCGCGGCGTCTTTGATTACGTCGGTTATTGTTGGTGCGCTTTTATTGATGTTCACGCTTGCGCTGGGCTCGTCTTCGGCAGGAGAAGCGGATATGCCCATAATAACCATGTCCAAAGAAACGGGCAGGCTTATGTACGGGCTGAGCGTATCATGCGTCGCCGCGGGTATTTTCACGACGATGCTGACCGCTCACATATCCCTGGCGGAGTGGGTCAATTCGTTTTGCGCAAACCGCTTGTTTTCCGCTTTTATCTCTTTCGTTTTCTGTCTGGCGCTGAGTTTTATAGGGTTCAAAACGGTGGTAGACAATCTTTATCCTTTCCTGGGTGTTTTAGGAGCGCTTTATTTCGCGGTAAGTCTTATCTATTTATTTAGAAGTTCTTCTCTTTCTGGCAATAAGCTTTTCGCAAAGGCAAACGGAAAAGTACATAAGCGCGGCAAGCAGGCAAAGAATGACGGTTGACGCCATGACAAGGTCCAATTTAAACACCTGGCCGCCATATATGATAAGGTATCCTAAGCCCGCGCCCGAAACCAGATATTCGCCCATTATGGTGCCCACCCAAGACAATCCCACGTTAATCTTAAGCACCGAAATGAAGTTGGGGACGGAGTAGGGAAGTATCAGTTTGGTAAGAATCTGAAATTTGGTTGCGCCCATGGATTCAAGCAGGAATATTTTGCCCTTGTCGCAGCTCATAAATCCGTTAAGGACGCTCATGACGGTAACAATGATGCAGATAAGAAACGTCATCATGATTATGGCGTTCATGTTTGCACCCGCCCATATTATGATTACCGGTCCAAGGGCGATTTTCGGCAGGGCGTTAAGCACCACTAAGTAGGGCTCTGCCACTCTTCGGAAAGTTTCGCTCCACCACAAAAGTATCGCGACTATTACGCCCACGACCGTAGAGATAAGAAATCCCAGCACGCACTCGAGAAGAGTTATTCCTATGTGCTTCATGATGTCCTGCTTCCATAGGTCGGCAAACGTCCTGACTATGCGCGAAGGAGAGCTTACGAAAAACGAGTCCACCCAGCCTACCGCGGTGGAAAGTTCCCACAATCCCACAAACGCCACCAGTACGGCTATCTGTATGATCAGGATTTTACTTTTGTCCAGTTTGATTTTTCTAAGGTAAAGCTGCCGCGGCGACAGCGTTTTTTTATTTTTCTTCATGTGTTTCACCTCTTTGGTTTTCAATTGTTATACGCAAACTTCCGTCCATATTTTATCGAACCATACCGAAAAGCCCGGATCCTCGCGCCGCTTCAAAGGCGTAGGGGCGTTTATGTCTATGGTAAAAATGTTTTTGACGGAAGCGGGCCTTGGGGAAAGCACCACCACGCGGTCGGACATGGAAACCGCCTCCGAAATGTCGTGCGTAACCAGTACCGCCGTCTTTTTTTCCTGCCGTATAATGGCATAAACGTCGTCGCATACCGAAAGTCTGGTCTGAAAATCCAGCGCCGAAAAAGGCTCGTCAAGCAAAAGAATTTTGGGGCGGAAGGCAAGCGTCCTGATAAGCGCAACCCTTTGACGCATTCCGCCCGACAGCTCGCCGGGGTAATGTTTAAAGAAATCCTTCAGCCCGTATTTAATCAGCAGATTTTCGGCGTATTCGACGTTTTCCGCCGTCTTTTTTTTCTGAATTTCCAGTCCGAGCATTACATTGTCGCGTATGGTGCGCCACTCGAAAAGCTGGTCGCGCTGCAGCATATAACCCACGTCGCAGCCCGTTTTTCCGTCCACGCGTTTTCCGTCGACGAAAATCTGTCCCTCGGTGGGGCGGATAAGCCCCGCCGTCAGCGACAAAATAGTGGTTTTTCCGCATCCCGACGGGCCTACAAGCGAAACAAATTCGCCTTGTTTCACATCCAAGGAAACGTTTTTAAGCGCGTCGGTTTCCCCCTCCGGCGTCTGATAACAAAGCGAAACGTTTTTTATCGAAAGCATATCCATAATTTTTTCTCCGTAAAAAAGCAAAGGAAAACTTTGCGGGCGGCGCCTTTTTTACGATGGCAAAGCCCGCAAAGTCGGTGCGTTTCGGACTACTGCGCTATCGCAAGCGCGTAAGTGTTGTCTACCGCCGCGGTATAAGTCACGCGCGTTTCCAGAAAGCCCGCGTTTTCCATAACGTCCTGAAGCTTGATATAAGCCTGCTCGGTAAATACCAGGTCGTCGCACCATGCGTCGATTTCAAGATAACTTGTGACCGATGCGGCAATGGACTCCAAAGAAGTGCCCGCAAAAGAAGGCTCAAGCGACTCGGCAACTTTTTCGGCGGTGTTGTCTTTAATATAATCGTATCCCTTTTTGACCGCGCGCAAAAAGTCCTTTATAAGCTCGGTATTTTCTTCGATAAAGCTCTTGCTGGCGGAAAAAGAAGTGTAGGGGATTTCGCCGCTGGCTTCGCCTACAGACGCCACGATGTAACCTTTCCCGGAAGCTTCGAATTCAGACGCGGTGGGCTCGAAAAGAGTGGTGTAATCCACGGTGTCGTCCGATTCGAATACGGGCGCCATCATGTTGAAAGCTACGTCCGTGTTGAAGTTAAGGTCCGTTTCCTCATCTAAGCCCGCGTTGTTGACGATATACTGCATGGTCATTGCGGGAACGCCGCCCACTCTGCCCGCAAGCACGTGTTTGCCCCTCAGCATGGACCACTCGAAGTCGGGCTGGGGCGTTTTCGACACCAAAAAGGAGCCGTCCCTTTGTGTAAGCTGGCCGAATATGATCGGGTAGTCCTTTTGTCCCTGAGCCTGACAGTAAATCGTTGCTTCGGGTCCCATTAAACCTATGTCCGCGGATTTTGAGGTAATGGCGGTCATGACTTTATCCGCGCCGCCGCCGTTGGAAAGTTCGATTTCCATGCCGTATTCCTCAAAGTAGCCGTTATTGATTGCGACGTACAAAGGCGCGTAAAATATGGAGTGCGTGACTTCCGACAGTCGTATTTTGACGGGACCGTCGCCGTCGTCTTTGCAGCCCACAAGCGCAAAACTCATAAGCGCCGTTACCGCAATCAAAAAAAGAGCGATTGTTTTTTTCATTTTTTCCTCCGTTATTAAAAAAATAAGTATTGTGTGATTTTGCGCGCCCGCCGTCATGGGGGATCGATCGCATAGTCCATTTTATGCTTAAAGGCATAAGTGTGTTAACTTGCCGTTATAAAAGATTCAGGCGGTTTTTGCGGCTTATTTTATGCGTATTTTCGTAAATTAAACTTGCTTAAGACGTTTTTTTGTGGTATAATCGTATCCGTAAACTATTTTTTCGGAGCAATTATGAATAAGACATACGACCCGAAGTCCTTCGAGGACAGAATCTACAAAAAATGGCTGGATAAAAAGTATTTTCACGCCAAGCCCGATAAGAACAAAAAGCCGTTTACCATAGTCATTCCGCCGCCCAACATTACGGGGCAGCTTCATATGGGACACGCCCTCAACGACACCATTCAGGACGCCATAATCAGATATAAGCGCATGAAGGGGTTTGAGGCGCTCTGGCTTCCCGGTACCGACCACGCCTCCATCGCCACCGAGGTCAAAATCGTGGAAAAAATGCGTGAAGAGGGGTTAAGCAAAGAAAGCGTCGGCAGGGAAGGCTTTCTTAAGCGCGCTTACGAATGGAAGGAAAAATACGGCGGCAGGATAGTGGAGCAGCTTAAGAAAATGGGCTTTTCCTGCGACTGGGACCGCCTTGCCTTCACCATGGACGAGCGTTTAAGCAAAGCCGTAAGGGAAGTTTTCGTCAACATGTACGAAAAAGGCCTTATTTATCAGGGCGACAGGATAATCAACTGGTGTCCCGATTGTAAAACGGCGATTTCCGACGCGGAAGTGGAGTACGAAACGGAAGAAGGACATCTTTGGTACCTTAAGTATCCTATATCCGATTCCGACGAATACATCGTGGTTGCGACCACCCGCCCGGAAACCATGCTGGGCGATACCGCCGTCGCGGTCAATCCTTCCGACAAACGCTACTCTTCGCTTGTCGGCAAGACCGTGGATCTGCCGCTTACGGGCCGTAAGATTCCCGTGGTTGCGGACAGGTACGTCGATAAGGCTTTCGGTACGGGCGCGGTCAAAATCACTCCCGCTCACGACCCCAACGACTTCGAGGTGGGCTTAAGGCACGACTTACCCGTCATCCGCGTCATGAACGACGACGCCACGATGAACGAGAACGCAGGCAAGTACTGCGGACTTACGCGCGAAGAGGCAAGAAAAGCCATAGTCGAAGATTTCGATAAACTGGGACTGCTGGTCAAAATCGAAAAGCACGAGCATAACGTCGGACACTGCTACCGCTGTCACAACACCATCGAGCCCATTGTTTCCAAGCAGTGGTTCGTTAAAATGGAAGGACTTGCCCGTCCCGCGATAGAGGCGGTGCTTAAAAAAGACATCGAATTTTTGCCCAAAAGGTTTGAAAAATCCTACCTTCATTGGATGAACAATATACGCGACTGGTGCATCTCCCGCCAGCTTTGGTGGGGACACCGCATACCCGTGTTTTACTGCGACGCATGCGGCTACCGTACCGCCTCTAAGGAAGACATTTCGGTCTGCCCCAAATGCGGCAAGCCGCTCCGTCAGGACGAGGACGTGCTGGACACCTGGTTTTCGTCCGCGCTGTGGCCTTTTTCCACGCTGGGCTGGCCGGATAAAACGGAGGACCTTGATTACTTCTATCCCACGGACGTTCTGGTCACCGCGTACGACATCATCACTTTCTGGGTTTCGCGCATGATTTTTTCCGGGCTGGAAAACATGGGCGAAAAGCCGTTTTCCACTGTACTTATTCACGGTATTGTCCGCGACGCTTTAGGCAGAAAGATGAGTAAATCTTTGGGCAACGGCGTCGACCCGCTGGAGATAATAGACAAATACGGCGCGGATTCGCTTCGGTATTCGCTGGTAAACGGCATTTCTCCCGGCGGCGACATAAGGTTTTCCGAAGATAAGATGGAAAGCTACCGTAATTTCATGAACAAGATCTGGAATGCTTCCCGATTTGTGCTTATGAACTGCGAAAACGCGGAAATAAAGGATATCGGCGAAGTCAGAAACCTGTCTTATGCCGATAAGTGGATACTATTTAAGCTTAATTCCGCCGTGGGCGCCGTCACTCGTTTTATGGATAAGTACGAGGTGGGGCTTGCCGCTTCCCGTATTTACGAATTTATCTGGAACCAGTTCTGCGACTGGTATATCGAGTTCAGCAAGACGGAGCTTTATTCCGACGACGACGAAAAGCGTTCTGCCGCGGCCAGCGTGCTTGTGTACGTATTGCGCGAAACGCTTAAGCTTGCGCACCCGATAGTACCGTTCATAACGGAGGAAATTTACGACGCGTTACCCAATAAAGACGCCGAAGACATCATGATTTCGCCGTTCCCCGAGGTCAATCCGAAGCACGCGTATCGTGCCGACGCCGCCAAGACCGACGCGGTGATAGAGCTTATCAAGGCCGTCAGAAACCTGCGCCGCGAGATGAACGTCAGCCAGAACAAGCGCACCGCCGTTTACATCGTCCCGAAAGAGGGCAAGGAAAAACAGCTTAAAAAAATGTCGGGTTATATCGAAAAACTCGCGTTTGCAAGCGGCGTTTATTTCGGCGAGCCTTCCGGTAAAAACGCTTCTTTGGTTACGCCTTTGGGCAACGTATTCATTCCCATGGGCGACCTTATCGACTTCGACAAGGAGCGCGCGCGTCTGAAGGCGGAAATCGAAAAGACAGACGGGGAAATCGCCCGCGCCCGCGGCAAACTGGAAAACAAGGGCTTTACGGAAAAGGCTCCCGCCGCGCTTGTGGAAAAGGAACGCGAAAAACTCGTCAAATTCGAGGAGCTTAAAAAAGGACTGCTTAAAAGCCTTGAAGCGCTTGACTGAACCTGATTAAAAATAATACGACATCGTCTTTAGCCGCGACCTACGTAACGGGCCGCGGTTTTTTTAAGTTTGTTTATTGAAAGAGCGATTGCTTTTAAATCCCGCGCTTTAACGGGGAAGGGGATATTTAATCCGAATAAAAACAGTATTTTTAACGTTTCTTTTCTGACTTTACGCGGCGGACGTCTTTTGTTGAAAAGGCTAAAGAAAAGGCCGTCGTATCACGGCAGAATACGCAATTTTCTGATTGCACGGGTTTACATAGAAATTTTTCACTCTTATGCATTCTTTTGCATACAATTTGCATAGGAGGAAATTTTCAAAATGGCAAATGCATCGGATTATTACATAGGCGCTAACGACGAGCACGGGCTTAATCCGCCTACCGCGGGCAAACGCACGCCCGTAATGCCGTACGTTAACCGCAGTTTTTACGAGAACGAATTTAACCGCAAGGCAAAATATTATTTTATTCTGGCGTGTTTAAGGTGCGGCTTCCGCGTTTACGACGTCAAGCCGGAAATCGGCGACGTGTCCATTTCCACAAGAGTGGCGCGCGTCAACTCACGCGGACTTACATTGCTTGTAACTTTCGCTTACAACGCCTTCGGCGACGGAATAGGCTTCAACAACGTTAACGGCTACCTCGTTTTATATGCCGCAGACGGCTATCGTCCTACCATGTCAAGGCTGCTTTCTTACGACGTGTCGGCGGGACTTGCCGAAACGATAAACACCAAAAATTTGGGCGTAGGCACTCTTTCGGGCGTAGGAGTTTTAAGGTCCGTCCGCTGTACTTCCGTTTTGGTGGAGGCGGGCTTTATGACCAATTTCGAGGAGGCAAAACTCATGGTAGACCCCGATGTCCAGCGTGCGGTGGGTGAGGGCGCCTGCATAGGGGTCTGCAACTATCTGGGCGTGCCGTACGTAAGTGGCGACGTCACTTATCCGACGCTGAGGCGCGGCAGCCGCGGCAACTACGTCATTATGTTGCAATATATGCTGAGAAACGCGGGTTATGATCTGTCGACGGACGGAATCTTCGGCTCCGCAACCGAAACCGCCGTAAGGTCGTTCCAGGCGGAAAACGGGCTTGCCGTGGACGGAATAGTGGGCAAAAACACCTGGGCGGCACTCAGGTGGAAGTTTAATCCTTTGCCTACTTTAAGGCGCGGCAGCCGCGGCGAGGCGGTTAAATACCTGCAAAGCAAATTACTAAGCAAGCTTTATCCCGTCGGCGAAACAGACGGAATTTTCGGTGCGGCAACCGAGCGCGCCGTCAGGGAATTCCAGGCGGAAAACGGGCTTGCCGTGGACGGAATAGCGGGCAAAAATACCTGGGCGAAACTTACTCCCGTCGGCGGAGGAAGACCGCTTCCGCAATAAGGGGAAAGTAAATTCGGTTTTTTTCCTGAAATAAGGGCATAATCGTATTATTT
This sequence comes from uncultured Clostridia bacterium, assembly GCA_944363615.1. Taxonomy (GTDB): domain Bacteria; phylum Bacillota; class Clostridia; order Christensenellales; family Pumilibacteraceae; genus UBA10677. The sequence goes on from CALVUQ010000016.1 coordinate 18,051, forward strand.
CGAGGAGTGCCTTTAAAATGTTTCGGTCGCTGAAAAAGTTAAGCCGCCTTAGGGCGGAGGCGCGTTCGTCCGCCGAGGTGCGTTACGACGAGGAGGGACGCGCATTATTAAGCATGTCGGTCCGCGACGGCGTGGAATTTTTGTCGCCCTACGCCTTAAGCGGAAGACCCGATCTGAATTCGGAAGTAGCGGATTTTCTCGATGGGGCGGTCATGAACTTACGCCCGGAAGAGGAAATCCGCCTTGAAATAAGCGGCGATGCGGACGGGAAAAAGAAAAGCGAATTCCGTGCCGCCGTAAAAAATCACTATCGCGCCAAAGTTCTGGAAACCGACCGCAAATTAAGCGAAAACGCGCGGATGTCCTTGATTTTCGCGCTGGTCGCGGCGGTAGTTTTAAGCGTTTACGTCGTTTTGGAAATCAATTTTGCCAATTTCGTCGTTTTGCAGCTTATCGACATTACGGCATGGGTCTTCATGTGGGAAGCGGTGGACCTTGTTTTTCTCGAACGCAAAATTTTAAAAACGGAGCTTGTTCGCGCGACTTCTCTGTATTCGGCCAAAGTAATTTTCAAGGATGACGAAAGCTGATATTTCTGTGCGGCAATTAAGATTTTATGTAAAAAACCGGCGTAGAAGTGTAGCGGAAAAGTTTTTTTCAAAACCCGACGGCAATTTTAAATGCTTACTTATAAACCGATTTAAAAACAATAAAACCCTTTACTCCGATGGGGCAAAGGGTTTTGTTTTATTCGATTTTACAATTGAACTTGCAGACCGGCTGAACAGGTTAAGGCTTAAAAGCGATGTAATCAGCGGGTTTTGCTTTCTTTGGGCCCCCTGTAATCGTCGTCGATAAGTCCGATTCTGCGGCAGGTGGGCAAAAGAAGCAGCATAATCACCATATTGAGGTATGCCATGGGTAACTGTGTCAGTCTGTAGGAAACGATGTACGCGAAATAATTTATGCCGTCGTAATACATATAGTAAAGACCGAGAGAGTTAAGTCCCAGCGTTCCCACGATGAGGGAGGCGGTAACGGCGATAACGGCGCGCACCGTCACGTTTTTGAAGGGCAGTTTTCTGAAGAGTATACCGAACACTACCGTCGCAAGAAAGTTACCCGCAACAAGCACGGGATTGGGCGGCGCAAAATTGACGGTCATGAACTGGCCCAGAATATCGGTAACCGCGGCGACTACGCCTCCTCCGAAAGGGCCCATTATCGCCGCTGAAATGTACCATCCAAGGTAAGAAAGGCTAATTTTCAGCGTCGGCGGCAGGGCGGCGGAAACGTTGTTTGAAATTGCTTTCAAAAGCAACGAAAGTGCCGTAAGCGTGGCAAGGTAGGTTATCCTTTTGGTGGCGGACAGACTTTTGTGTTTTTCTTTGCAACTTTTATCGGGGGCAATATCGCTGTCGGCAATTTTGCGGATATTAGGAGTTGCAATTTCCTGTTGATTTTTCATCAATGTCGGGCTTCTCCTTATATTAAATTTTATATGCTTGGTCCTCTACGGACTTGCATACAAAATCTATTATACATCTTTCAGACTTTTTTTGCAAGCAATTGAGTCGTTTTTTGCGGTTTTGTTTGCGGTTTTGTCGGTGCGGCGTTTAGTTTGAGCGTTGGTTTTGACTTTTGTCTTGAAAAAATCTATGTCAATCAGCCCGAAAACATATCCCGCCGCGGCGTAGAACAGCAGACTTACCGATGAAGAAATTGAGATGGACCAGAAAAGAGTTAAGGACGACAGCAGCGAAAAAACGCATTTCGTCACAAAGCACGCGGGCACTATAAGCAGTACGCTTTTTAAAAGTTTTTTAAGATACGAAAACCCAAGACCTGTTTTTTTGCGGATGCAGATTATGTGAAGCACGCACGTTACGCACCAGCCCGTTCCCATGCCCACGCTGAGCAAAACAATATTGAAATTGCCGTAAAAGGCGAACAGAATGGCAAACATAACCAAGGAGCCCAACATATAATTTATAAAGCTTTTGATTTCAAGGTCCAAAGAATTCATGACGGAAGAGGTGATGTTTTCCACCGACAGCGGTATAAGCAGCCATGCCGAAGCCGCCAGGAATTTGCCTGCGTCGGCGTTGTCGTAAACGAATTTACCGATAGGCTCTCCCAGTGCGAAAAACATGGGGACGAAAAGCGAGGCGATGATTATCGCAAACCCCGTCGCGCTTTCTATCTGAGAATTGACGTGTTTTAAGTTGCCTTTCCCCATGCCCGTGGAAACGGTGGGGATCATGACGAACGCAAGAGAGCCCACAACGGTTATCGGCAGGTACAAAAGGGGCATTGCCATTCCCACGCCGGAGCCGAAAAGCGACATGGATTCTTCGCGCGTGAATCCGCTGGAAATAAGAAGGAAAGGTACGGCGATTGCGACCAGAGAATTGATTACGCTGCTTGCCGCCCTTGAAACCGTTATGGGGGTGGAGGATTTAAGCAGCGGAATAATCTGCCCCTTGGGATTGTTAAGTCTGCCTTTCATCGCGAAAAAACAAAGAATGACGCTTACCATGCTGACAAAGCACCCAAGCGAAAGCGACAAAGCCGTCATGTAAAGCTTGTTGAACCCCAGCGCGAAAAGAATTATGCAGACGATTATCCTGGCAATCTGTTCCAGAATTTCCACAAGCGATACTGCAAAATAACGCTGTCTGCCCCAAAGATTGCCGCGGAAAGCCGAATAAACGGAGGAAAAGACCAGCGCGGGCAGCAGAAACAGCAGTACAATCGCACTTTCCTTGTCGGCAAAAAGGTTACCGATGGGCTTGTAAAGCAGAATGACGGCGCCCGTAATGACGACGGAAATTACCAGTCCCACAATAAGCGCCGCCGCCGTCAGGGAACGTTCTTTTTTGATTTCGCCCGAAATGCGGTATTTTGCGGTAAGTTTGCTTACTATCAGCGGGATTCCGCTTGTCGTTGCTGTCAAAAGCACGAAGAAAAACGAAAGCGCCACCTGATAAACTCCCATTGCCGCGGCGCCGATTTCGCGCGACAGAAAGATTTTGAAAATAAAGCCCAGCGCGCGGTCGGTTATGGTAAAAATCGACAAGGTAAAAACAGCGGAAAATATGGTTTTTTTCATTATATGGTCCTTATTTCACAGGTATATTATAAGTATATTTTGCGCGCGATTTTTATAGAACGCGGTTTGCTTGTCTGAAGGCGCCCATCGGCAACGAAATAAGAAAAATTTCAATAATTTCACTACGGGCGTAATTCTGTTGTAAATTATTTTTGTTTTTGATATAATATTATTATGAAAAAAAGGACGCGCTCTTCCATAAACGTCATTCTGACCGCGATTATCTGTTGTACGCTGATTTTTGCGGGTGTTTTCGGGTGCGCCAACGGGTGCAGCGGCGCCTACGAAAATTACGAATTCTATTTTAACGACAGCAGGACGGGAATGTTCGTCGGCGACGAAAAAGAGTATTCTTCGTCCGATTTCATGTTCAAGCCTTCTTCGCCCAGGACTTTCGACTTTACGCTGTCTTCGTCGGACTCTTCCGTTCTTTCGGTCTCGGGTAAACGCGTTTTCGCCCGCTCGGAAGGGGTAGTGACGCTTACGGCTACAGACGGCCGCGGCAAAAGCGCGGATTGCGTCGTGGAAGTCACAAGCGAAATTACTTCTTTTAACCTTTATGCTTCGACGCGCTCCCGCCACGTGGGGGAAAACCGCGAAATCGACGTCTACGCGGTGATTAACGGCGGTTCGGTTTCCGCCGATACTTTTGCCGTTAACTGGGAAATCGATAACGTCAAAAGCAATTACGTCGGTTCGGTTTATACTCTTTTGCCCGCATCCGCGCCCGTAACGAAAACCGTAAAGGCTTCCGTCACAAGCAAGGAAGGCAAAACTTTTACCGACGAAATTACCGTTAACTGGGCGGACGCTTTTGTTTCTGCGCCCGTACTCAATCTTTTGTCAGGCGCACGTGAGCAAAATTACGGCGCAGTTTCAGAAGTAGCTTATTCGCTTGATTACGACTTGGGCGAAGGCAATTCCCAGCCCGTCATAGAGTGGTTTGTGAACGGCGAAAAGGCGCAGGAGGGCGGCGACGGCTTTACTTTCGTTCCCGATGCTCCGGGCGTGCACGAAATAACCGCCTGCATTAACGGCGTTACGGTTTCTTCCGATTCGGGCAAGGTGTACGTAAAAGGCGCTGTCGTGCCTAAAAATCTGACGATAGATTTCGATACTTACTGGCCTAACGTCATGCTTGACTGGTCCGCCGCTTCGGAGGAGGAAATCTTCGAGGTGCGTGTCACTCGCCTCAAGGACGAAACGGAAAGCTTTTACAAAACCACCGGAGCGGGGCTTTTGCTTACAAGCGATCAGATGGATTTGCTGTCTTCGGCTTATTCCGTAAAAGTCAGATCTTTGGGCGACAATAAAGTTTTCCTCATGTCCGAGGAGTGCAATGCGGTTACGGTAAACAAACTGGATTCCGCGGCGGTAAGCTATCTGGAAAGACAATGGTACGGCGGCAATTACTACGTTTCTTCGGACGACGAGTTCTTTGCCATATACGATTATTTCCTTCTGTATCGCGAGCAGCCCGTTTCGGGCGCAACCTCCGCCGAATACGATTTGTATGCGGGTTACGAAAGCGATTACACCGTCGACAGACTGTCGGAAATCGCATTCAACCGCGCAGGATACACGGGCTCTTACGAAATAGAAGCGGTGCGAAAAGGTAAAATAATTTCGCTTTCCTTCAAGTTTTACACCGTCAGTACTCCCGATAAAAAACATTCTTTATCCCAAAGCCGTTCCGTTGCTCTCGGCGGAATAGTGCCGCACATAAGTTCCACCGGCAGGGGAAGCGATTACTCTCCATATATAGAATCCGTCCAAAAGACCGCCGAAGTGACGACCACCGACCAGCTTTACCGCGTTGCCGAAAACGGATTCAGACCCGTTGTGCAGGAGGGGACCGCCGCATACGATTGTTATACTTACGCCGTAAAGCTTCTTAACTCCATACTCGACGAGGATATGACCGACCTTGAGAAGGCTCACGCGATTTACGACTGGATAATGTGGCGCGTCCTTTACGACGACTCTGCGGCAAGTCTTACCGATATTTCGGAGGCCGTCCGTTACGAGGCGTTTTATCTTGAAAGCGTCCTTACGGATACCGATTATCTTTCCGTTTGCGACGGCATGAGCAAGGCATATTCGCTGCTTTGCAACATGGAGGGAATTCCGTGTCTGAGGGTCACGGGGACTGCAAGAAGCGGAGTTACTTACGGCGGGCACGCCTGGAACAAGGTCATGATAGACGGAAAGTGGTATATCGTGGATTGCACCTGGGGCGACATGCAGATTTCGGTAAAATACAAAAGGGGAACTCTGTTCGATCCGACGGTTACCGTCACGGGGTGTGAGCTTGCTTCCCATATGTATTTCCTGAAGACCGACGCCGAGATGGCCTCAACTCACATCGAGGACGAGGATACCGTTTATCCGCGCACGGCGCCGATTCCTTACAACATTTATGCCGAATCCCGATTCGACTTCGGAGACATGGGATTCAGCGGCTACGTATCTGACGTTTCCGCGCTTTCCTCCTATGCCGACGCGCTTACTTCATATGCAAAGGAAAAACTCGTCTCGGGCGAGTTGCAGAATTCCGGAATAGGCGGTGCGGTTTTCGCTTTCGAGATTATGATTGCGGAAAGTTCCTTAAGCGATATAAAACCCGTTCTGACATCCCCCGACCGCAAACGCAATCCGCTGATTGCCGAGGCCGACGAAAAGGGAATGTACTATAACCTTTACTCGGTGGACAATTACGTTGTGATTATTTTAAGCACAGCCGTAAGACTGGCTTAATCCTATAGATTGCTTTTTAATCGCGTTTTTAGGGCTCAAAGAAAAACCGAAACAGCCCGAAAGCACATATGCGGACGACAACGGAAATTAAAATAGCGAAATCAAAAAAACGGCTTTCCATTTACGGCAAGCCGTTTTTGTTATATAGTAAATATAATCATCAAAAATTTTTATTTCGCGGGATAAAAGCCGCGCAAATGACAGACTAACGTTTCACCACGTAAGTTCTGAGGCCGCCTTTGGCAATCTTACAGTCAAGTTTAAGATTGCGGTAAATTTCCCCGTCCAATTGCACGGGTCTGTCGCTTTCTATATGCACTTCGTCCGTCACGAAGCGGTGAGTAATGGGCAGATTCATGTGCTTTCCCTTGACGAATTTCGGCAAAACGCTCATGATTTTACCGTTTTCGGGCATGGTCATTACGATAACATCCAGTTTGCCGTCGTCGATTACGGAAAGGGGAGAAAGTCTTATGTTTCCGCCGATTGCTATGCCGTTGCATACGCCCGCCATTATGCAGTCGAAAACGTGTTCCTCTCCGTTGACTTTTACCGTGACGTGATAGGGCTTAAAGTGGTGCAGACAATATATCAGCGACACCAGGTAACTGATTTTGTTGGTTTTTCCCGCAACCCGTTCCAGAACGTCTATATCAAGTCCCGTACCCGCAACGTTAAGGCACCTTACGCCGTTGACGTCTATGTAATCTATTTGTTTGGTCTGGCCGCGCAGGATATCCTCAAGCGCTTTTATCGGGTCAAGGCTGCAGCCCGCGGCCCGCACGAAATCGTTGCCGCGTCCCGAAGGGATAAATCCGAGAGTGGTATTCCGGATGTCCGCGATGCCGTTAAGCACCTCGTGAAAAGTGCCGTCGCCGCCTAAAGCCACTATTTCGCCGCCGTTCTGCGTCAAGGAGCGCGCAAGTTCGGTCGCGTGTCCGGGCTTATTGGTTATGTAAAGCGAATAGGGAATGTTTTTATCAAGACAGTATCCCACTATTTTTCTGACGTTTTTAAGGCCGCGGCCTTTTCCGCTTTTTATGTTGGCGATAATGTTAAGCATACTTTTGTTCCGATTGTCCGTTTTAAAATATTATTCCTTATTTCGCTAAATATTATATACAAAAATATGCGTTAAATCAAATCTTTACGGCGCAATGCGTAAAAATAAATTGCAAAATAACGTAAACGGTGCTATAATTTTATTATGATATTTGAAATTCCCGATAGTTTACGCAAGTTAAACGAAATGTCTTCCTGCCCGATATACGCGGTGGGCGGCTTCGTGCGCAACAAAATCGCGGGACTGGGAGAAACGGATATCGACATTGCGGGTCCCGCCGTTGCGGAAGCATTGGGCATAAGCCGCAGGTTTCAGACCAAAATAGTCAATTATAAACTGGGCACCGCCGTAATACGCTACAACGACGACAAGTACGAATACACGCCTTTCAGGGTGGAGCGTTACGCTCCGGGAGGGGAGCATACGCCCGTGGAAGTGCGTTTTACAACCGACCTTCGCCAGGACGCAATGCGCCGCGATTTCACCTGCAACAGCATTTATTACGACATAACCAACGATAAAATAATAGACCCGCTTAACGGCACTGCCGACATCGAAAAGAAAATCATACGCAGCTACAACCCGCAAAGGACATTTTCGTCCGACGGATTAAGAATTCTGCGCATGATACGCCTTGCCGTGGAAACGGGCTTCAAAATCGACGGGGAGACGGCAAAAGCGGCAAAGGCCAACGCGCCTTTACTCAGGGACATTTCCGCCGAGCGCCGCCGTGACGAGCTTAACAGGATTCTGCTTGCCGATACAAAATACGGCGTGAAATGGGCGCATTACCGCGGACTGAGGCTTATTCAGCAGCTGGGGCTTTGGAAATACCTTATTCCTCAGCTTGAGGACGGCGCGGGGCTTATGCAAAACCCGCTTTATCACAAGTACGACGTTCTGGAGCATACCAACCAGACCGTTAAATTCGCGGCGCCCGACATTCGTCTTGCGGCGCTTATGCACGACGTGGGAAAACCCTATTGCGTATCGAAGTTCGGCAACATGCACGGCCACGAGGTTATTTCTGCGCATATCGTCCGTTACGATCTGGGCGAGTACGGCCTGAAATATCCGAACGACGTGATTGAGGAAGTGGAATGGCTTTGTCTTAACCACATGTACGACATCGCGCGCAATACAAAAGAGGCAAAGCTCAGGATATTCGTCGCGACCAATTTCGACCGCATCGATAAACTGGTCGAGCTTATGGAGGCGGACAATCTCGCGCGCGGAATGGACGACGAAACGCGGGAAGTGCGGCTTAAAGCGGTTAAACAAAAGCTTATAGAGGAGGGCGCGCCCCTTACTTTGTCCGATCTTAAACTGGACGGCAGCGTTCTTATACGGGAGGGGATTCAGCCCGTCAAAATAGGCGGCGTTCTCAAGGAACTTTGGCGCGCGTGCGTTATCGATCCCAGGCTTAACAACGAGGATTGGCTGCTTAAGCAGGTGTCCAAATACAAAGAAGACTGACGGCGTTTTCCTGGCCGGAACAAATTTATTAAAATATCCGATTTATCGGCGAAAGACTCTTTCCCCCCCCCGTATGGGCAGGAGTCTTTTTTTATTAACCGAGGATAAAAATATTTTGTTTAAGCGGTCTTTGCCGGGCGGGGAAGATGAAAGGTTTTTTTTCGTCGAATTTTACGCCGATTAATTTTTCCAAAAGTTACCGACTATATACGGACCCCGATTAAACAATAATAAAAACATGGGGACGAAAAAAAGCAGAAGTACATATATGGCTTTTTTCGCCGCGGTAACGCTTTTGTTTGTTGCCGCGGTTTACGTATGCGGCGCGGGCGAAACCGCTTCCGCCGAGGAAAATCTTATAACGGTGGAAATGACTTTTGGCGATAATCGCTCGTTTTATGAGGATATTCCGCTTGAGGCGCCCGATTTTACCGTTACAAGCGAATTCCACGACCGCAGGATAAACGCGCCTTACGCTGAAAAAATCAGATGCGTGGAGGAAAATTTATCCAGAGGGTCCTCGCCCAAAGCGGCGCTTCTGTACTGTTTCCCGCTGCTTGAACAAAAGGTGGACGAAATTATCAAAAGCGTCAACTGCCTGCCCGTGGACGCCACGATTACCTTTAAACCCTACGCCCGTCCCATGTTTTACATCACCCGCGAGCATATCGGTTATTCGGTCAACGAGCAGCGCCTTTATTATGACATATACAATGCGCTAAGAAAGTCGCCCTCCGCAAGAGTTAAGGTAAGCGCGGACGAACTTAAGCCCTCAGTCACCGCCGAGGAGCTTAAGACATACACGGCATTGCGCGCGTCTTTTACTACGGATTACTCTCACTCCAACGAAAACAGAAAGCACAACATACGTCTTGCGCTTTCCAAAATAAACGGAAAAACGCTAAAAAAAGGGGAGGAGTTTTCCTTCAACAAGACCGTGGGCAAACGCAGCGCCGCCAACGGATTTCAGGAGGCTAAAATAATCCTGGAGGGCGAGTACGTAGAAGGCGTCGGCGGCGGCGTCTGTCAGGCCTCGACTACCGTATATAACTGCGCGCTTCTGGCGGACATGAAGATAACCTCGGTCAGAAATCATTCGCTTGCCCCGTCCTATATCGCGCCGTCGTTTGACGCAATGGTCAATTCCGGCTCCAGCGACATGAAGTTCGTCAACGAAAGCGACGGACCTGTTTTCATACGCGCGTACGGCGACGATACCACTGCGCACGTGGAGATATACGGACTTAAAATGCCGTATAAAATAGTCAAGGAAAGCAAAGTCGTATCGCGCAGCGCCGTTCCCGAGGATAAGTTTTTCACCGATACGGAAAACAAATACGTCTCCGAAGAGATGCTGAGCGGCGAAACCAAAAGGGTGAGTTACGGCGCGGCGGGGCTGTCGTCGGAGGGCTACCTATCGTACTACCGAAACGGAGTGCTTATCGAACGCAAACTCATAAGAAAGGACGTTTACAGATCCGTGCAGGGGTTGGTTGCGGTAAAACCGTAAAAGCGTTCTAATACCTTCTTTGTGCGAATAAACTTTTAGTATTATGCGGACAAGGGAGGTATTTTTTTTATGATAAGAGAGCGTTTTCTATGTTATCTTGCGCGGGAAAATCTGTTTGTTTTTTCCCTTATGCGCGACGTCATGCTGTTTACCGAGCTGTCTTTGTCTTCTTCCGTAAAGCTGACGCTTGCGGCGGACAGGCTTACGGTAAAAGCGGACGCGCTTGCGGCCGAAGCGGCAAAGCTTTCCGCGGGCATAGTCAGGCCCGAAAGCGGTTGCGAATATGTGACAAGGTATTCTTTTGCAACCGAATCCCATGCGCTTAAATACTCGCCCGTGCCGCAGGTAAAGGAGTTTCACAAGGCGTTGAAGCGCGCCGCCGTAAAACAGAATCCCGACGTAGGGACAAGGGGGCTCGTCTTTTCGGGCGAGACGGAGCTGTGTAAAAAAGGGGCGGATTTCTGCACCGAAGCGGTTAAATTTTTCAACGGGCTTTCCTCGTTGCGCGGCGAGGGGAAAAGGACGGGAATACCTTATTACGTCGCGGCGGCGTTTTCTTCTTTTGCATCCGCATGCGGCACGTTTTTGCGTACGGTAATTAAAGAACAGTATGCAGCGCTGGATACGGTAAAATTGTCCGACGCAATGATAAGATACATAAATTCCTTTTATTCTCCCGACAATCCGCCGCTGAAAACCGGGGACGACAATCTGTCCGGACTGGACGCTCTTGCGGCTTCCGTACAGTCTTTCGACGGAATAGCCGTAGCATTGGATATTGCCGTAAAAATCAACAGAAAACGCCTTAATACGCCCGTTTCCGAAGTCAAGGGTGTGCTTAAAAGCGGTTGACAAAACCTTGACGGAGTTATATAATTAAAATCAATTAACCGACGGACGGGGTTTCAATTGATCGAATTGTTCAGAAATTACGGATTTAACGCTTTTGCGGCCGCATCGGGCGGATTCAACTGGTACGGTTTTCTCATAGGAAGCGGAATGGTTATTTGCATAATCATCGCTTATTTCATGGCAAAAAAACGCGGTTACTACAGCGATCTCGTGTTTGACATTTCCATATGCTGTATTCCGTGCGCGATCGTGGGGGCAAGGCTTTATTACATTATTTTCGACCTTATCGCCAATCCCGACGCAAACTGGACTTTCAAGCGCATAATAGGGCTGGAGGGCGGTTTGTCGGGGCTTGCCATTTACGGCGGGCTTATCGGCGCCTGTTTGGGCTCTCTGATCGTTCTTGCCCTTCAAAAGAGGAAAAAGCCTTACGAAAAAGTCACCTTCATGCAGATGGCGGACCTTGCTTTTACCGTCATAATTCTCGGTCAGGTTATCGGAAGATGGGGCAATTTCGCCAATCAGGAAGCTTACGGCAACGAGGTGCTCAACACCTCTCTTCAGTGGTTCCCGTATGCCGTCCATATCGACGCGTCGCACTCGGTCACGGGAAAAGCGGGATGGTTTCAGGCCACGTTTTTCTACGAGTCGATGTGGAATCTCATAGGCTTCGGACTGCTGATGCGGTTTTATAACGGAAAGCGCAAATCGTTCGACGGGTTCGTGTTCAGCTGCTATTGCATCTGGTACGGATTGGGACGTTTTTTCATCGAGGGACTGCGTACCGACAGCCTCTGGCTTATCCCGGGCGTCATTCGCGTCAGTCAGCTGGTAAGCGCAATTATTTTCCTGTTCGGCATAATTTACATTACCGTCCACGTTTACCGCGCGCGCAACGCGGGTAAAAAGCCGTTTCTGTTCGTGGAGGAGTCAAAACTCGGGGACGAATATTTCGGCTACGAAAAATCGATATTCTATCGGCGCACCTTGAAACCCGCGGAAGAGGAAACCGCCAAAGAAGAAAAATTCGACGAGGTTTCCGACGAGGACAAGTATTGGGAAAAAGGCGAGGATTACGAAGAGGAATCTTTGACGGAAAAATATTTCGGTTCTAAAACCGAGGACGAGGGGCAAAACGCCTCCGGGTCCAATGAAAAATCGGAGAGTGACGATGAAAAACAACATTGAGGATACCGAGCTTACAAAAGGGCAGGTCCTTGCGGGCAATCTGATTGCAGGCGCTTATACCGTGCTTTGCGGTTTATTTCTGCTGCTTGTGGGGCTCGGACTTTTTGACGGTCTTACGATGGGAAACACGGCTTTACCCACCATATTGCTTACGGTGGGACTGGTCTTTTTAACTACCGCTATAATACAAAGAAACACGGTTTCGCTTTGGCTGTCGTTTGCGTTCATCGTGCCCGCGGCGGTGTCTTACCTCAACAACTTCACCGCCTTGTCTTATGCGCAGCTTTATCCGCTGTACATCGCGATCCCCGCAATAGCGTCGCTTTTCACGATGTTTATGTCAAAGGCGTATTCCGACCATATAAAGATAGTGATATTTTTCGGTGTGACGGCAGCCGTCTTTTCGCTACAGAGTTCTTCCGTTGTAGGCTGGGGCGTGGTTATACCCGTCCTCGTCGTGATAGCGGGACTTGCGATTGTCTACACCGCGATAAAAATGAATGCAAGCGAGGACGGAGATGAATAACAATACGGAAAACGGAAGAAATCTTACTTTACTTACCGACTTTTATCAGCTTACGATGATGAACGGATATTTAAGAAGCGGTATCCACAACGACAAAGCCACTTTCGACCTGTTTTTCCGCCAGAAAGGGCAGATAAACTATGCCGTGGCGGCAGGGCTTCAGCAGGCGATAGAGTATATACAGAATCTTCGCTTTACCCAAGAAGACATCGAATATCTTGCAGGGCTTAACACCTTTACGCCCGATTTTCTGGATTATCTTAAGGATTTGCGTTTTACGGGCGACATTTATTCCGTCCGCGAGGGCGAAATAGTCTTCCCCATGGAACCTATTATGATAGTCCGCGCCCCGCTTATAGAGGCGCAGCTTGTCGAGACCGCGCTTCTCAATATCATATCGCATCAGACCCTGATCGCCACCAAGGCATCGCGCGTCAATACCGCGGCGGGTGAAGGCAAGGTAATAGAGTTCGGCTTGCGCCGCGCTCAAGGCCCCGACGCAGGCATTTACGGCAGCCGCGCCAGCATAATAGGCGGCGCAGCGGCGACCAGCAACGTGCTTGCGGCCAAAATGTTCGACATCGCGCCTAAAGGCACTCATTCGCACAGCTGGGTGCTCAGTTTCCCCTCGGAGCTTGAGGCGTTCAACGCGTTTGCGGACATTTATCCCGATTCCTGTCTGCTGCTTGTGGACACCTACGATACATTGCGTTCGGGCGTACCCAACGCCATTAAAGTCTTCGACAGGCTTAAAAAAGAAGGGCATAAGCCTTTGGGAATAAGGCTGGACAGCGGCGACCTTGCGTATCTTTCCAAAAAAGCGCGCCAGATGCTGGATGCCGCGGGGCATAAGGACGCCGTTATATTCGTAAGCAACGACATCGACGAAGACCTTGTGAATTCGCTTAATTCGCAGGGCGCAAAAATAGACATGTACGGCGTGGGCACAAAGCTGATCACAAGCGAGGGTATGCCTTCGCTGGGCGGCGTGTACAAGCTTGCGGAAATAGAGCATGACGGTAAAGCGGTTCCCAGGCTGAAAAAATCCGACTCCATCGAAAAGATTACCAATCCCGGGTTCAAAACCGTGTACCGTATTTACGAAAAGGACAGCGGCAAAGCTTTTGCCGACCTTATCGCGCTTAAAAACGAAAAAATCGGAAAGCCGCTTACGCTTACTCACGAAACCGAGCGCTGGAAGAAAACCGTGCTTGAGGACTACGATAAAAAGGAATTGCTTATCAAGATATTCGACGCAGGAAAGCTTGTTTACTCTTGTCCGCCGCTTAAAGAGAGTTCTCTTTACCGTAAGAATGAACTGGAAAAGTTCTGGGACGAGTACAAGCGACTTATAAATCCGCACATATACAAAGTGGACCTTTCGGACGGACTGTACGAATTGAAGCAGAAAATGCTTCTTGGCAATTTGACCTGAAAAGGATAGGGAAATGAAATTCGACATCGAGAAAAAGGGATACAAAAAATCAGAGGTGGACGAGTACATATTCGCGCTTAAAAACGAGTACGAAAGCAAGTTGTCCGACCAGAAAAACCGTATTTTTCAGCTTAAAAGCGAGCTTGTCGACAAGGAAAAGCAGCTGTCTTCGTTCAAGGAGAAGACCGACCTCATCGCGACCGCCATTCTCAACGCCGTGGCTAAGGCGGACGAGATTGAAAAGCTTTCCGCGGCCAGATATCGCGAGGAAATGAACAGCCTTCGCGTTTTTCACGACAAATGGCAGGCGCATTACAACAAATTGCTTGACAAGTATCCCGACGACGAGGGATTGCGCGCCGTGGAAAAATTCAACACCGCCATGAACGATATTTTCGCGGGCGGCACAAGCGCGATAAAGGAAATCGAGAAACAGTTCGAGTCCGAGAAGAACAGGCTGGAAGCGGCAGCACCTTTAAAAGAGGAAGAAAAGCCCAAAAAAGCAACCAAAACGCTGGCGGAAGACGCCGTATCCTCAAGCGGTTTTTCCTTTGAGGAGGCGTGGAATCCTACGGACGATCTCGGCCAGATAATGAAAGATCTGGGGCTTATTTCCGAAGAAAAGTAGTAATTATAAACGAACTCCTTAAGACAGGGGCTCGTTTTATGATTTTTTAACAATTTCTTTCGTTTGCTTTTGCTATTCTGATTTAAAACAGATTATCCGAAATTAAAATCTACGGAAAATTTTTGCAGTATGGCGGATTTTTCCCAATTACGAGGTCAGTAAATTTTTTGTGACTGCAATCATAAAAAACAAGTATAAATCGGAAAACGTAAGGGCGTGGTTTTTAATCGCTTTAGGTTGCATCGTATATTTTTCCAGTTATGTGATGCGATACAGCTATACCGTTTCGATGGCGAAAATAATAGAGGTTACTTCTCTTACAAAGTCTCAGGCGGGCGTTGTGGGTACCGCTCTGTTTTTTTCTTACGGCATAGGGCAGATTGTCAGCGGCTTTTTGGGCGACAAACTTAAACCCGGCGCTATAATTTTCGCAGGCGCAATTGCGGGGTCCGTATGTAATTTCATCTTTCCGTTGTGCGCGTCCGTGATGTATTACGTTGCCGTATGGGCGGTAAACGGCTTTGCGCAGGCTATGCTATGGCCGCCGCTTGTCAGAATCTTTTCGGACAGGCTTTCCCCCGAAAAATGTACTACCGCCATAGTCCTTGTAACTATATCTGCAAACCTTGCAAGCGTGGCGCTTTATCTCGTCATTCCGCAGATAATAAAAGCCTTAAGCTGGGAAAGCGTCTTTTTCGTTTGCGGATTGTTTTCCGCGGCGTCCGCCGTGGTTTGGGCGGCGGGCTACGCAACGATAATAAGGAAGAATCCCGATAAAGCCGAGTCCCGTTCGGAATCCGCGGAAGTTAAGCCCGTTGTAAAAAATTCCGAAAAGGTCGGACTTTTCCCGATTTTAGCGGGCAGCGGAGTAATTTTTACGCTTATAGGGATAATAGCGCAGGGATTTTTGCGCGACGGAATAACGACATGGTTTCCTTCCTACGTTTCGCAGACGTTTGCTTTGCCTGCGGAAAACAGTATTCTTATAACCACCGCCTTATCCGCAGCCGCGATAGCGGGAGTATATTTCACCAAATGGATATTCCGCAGATTTTTCAGAAACGAAGTTAAGGTTTCGATTGTTTTCTTCGCGGCTATATCTGTTTTGTCGCTTGTCCTGTTTGCGTTTTATTCAAGCGGCATTGCGCTTTCGGTAATCTGCTCGGCGTTGTCGGTTGCGCTTGCACACGGCATAAATCTGATGCTGATCGCCTATATCCCTCCGCGTTTTTCGCGATTCAATAAAACTTCCACCATGTCCGGCATAACAAACGCCTGTACTTATATAGGCAGTGCGTTAAGCGCCTACCTGTTTGCACTGGTGGCGGAATATATAGGCTGGCGGTTCGTGATTCTTTGCTGGGCCGTTATTGCCGCAATCGGTTGCGTTTTCTGCGTTCTTGCATATAAACCGTGGAAAAATTTTCTAATCGCGGCGGGAAAACCTGCAATTGAAAATAAAAACGCCCTTTTGTCCGAAGCTAACGGGATCAAAACGGAAGACGGACATGTTTCAATGGGCGAGGAGAACCCGTCAAATAATTCCGAATCGGCAGATAACGGAAACGAAGCAACTTTTTCTCAAAATGACAATAATAGGGCTGCCGATTCCAGAAAGTCCGATAGTGATTAAATAAACGGCTTTATCGGGTAAAACGAAGCAATTTAAAGTCGTGCAAAATTCAGGCACCGTTTTTCGGTTTTTTGTTTTAGCGGCAGCGAACAGAAGAAAAGCTGTTCGGGCGAAAAAAACTTATGACACAAAGGGTTTTGCGCGTTTCAATGCGGCAAAGGTTGCCGATAATGTAAAAAGGGATAAAAATCGCGCTTTTTAAAGCTTTTTATCGTTGTTTTCGGTTGACAACGCCCTTGAATTTATTATATAATAAAAAACGAGCCGTACAGCGGAGGTTGTAAAAATTCGCGACTTAAAGCGATACCTCGCCTGACGGAGACATCAGTGAGGAGGTGCTTAAAACAATGTATGCAGTAATCGAAACGGGCGGAAAGCAGTATAAGGTTTCCGAAGGCGACGTCATCGAGGTGGAAAAACTCGGGGCTGAGGTCGGCGACAAAATCGAGCTTCCCGTATTGCTTACGGTGGACGGCGAGAAAATCGCGGCGGGCAGCGACGTTACGGTCAAAGCCACGGCGGAAGTTCTCGGACAGGGCAAGGACAAGAAAATTGTCGTTTTCAAATACAAAGCCAAGAAAAACGTCCGTAACAAGCAGGGTCACCGTCAGCCGTTTACCAGACTTAAGATAGTTAGCTTAGGCTGATGACCATCGTTAAGGTTACGAGGAAAAACGGTCACGTCGTTTCGCTCAGGGCGGACGGGCACACGGGCTACGGCGCGGAAGGGGAGGACATTGTCTGCGCGGCGCTTTCCAGCGTTATTCAGACGGCGGTTCTCGGACTTATGCGCGTTGCCGGCATCAACGTGGGCTTCGAAACGGATGCGGAAGGCGGCGTACTGGATCTCGTAATTCCGGAATTATCTGACGAGGACAGGCACAACGCGGATATGATACTGGATACCATGTTGTGCGGAATAGCGGACTTGCATGAAGGCTATTCGGACTTTATAGAATTGGAGGTTAAATAATCATGTTTATCAATATTCAGTTATTCGCACATAAAAAAGGCGGCGGCTCCACCAAAAACGGCAGGGATTCTCATGCGCAGCGTCTGGGCGTAAAGCGCGGCGACGGTCAGTTTGTGCTTGCAGGCAACATTCTCGTCCGTCAGAGGGGCACTTCCGTTCATCCCGGCAACAACGTCGGCATCGGCAGCGACGACACTTTGTTCGCGCTTATCGACGGCAAGGTGAAGTTTGAAACCAAGGCGAACAAGAAACAGGTAAGCGTTTACGCTGAATAACAACAGTCAATCAGAACGGCGCCGTCGGCATTAAGACGGCGTTTTCTTTTATCCTGAGGGGTTTTTACTTATGAGGACGTGGACGGCGGACGCCGAATTTTTCGATATAAAACAGACTTTGGAATGTGGTCAGGTTTTCCGCTTCAAAAAAACCGACGACGGCGGTTACGTGATTCATTCGCTGGACAAAAGGTGCTTTCTTCGTAAAGAGGGCGACAAAATAATATTAAGCTCCGACGACGAGGACTATTTCCGCAATTATTTCGACCTTGATACCGATTACGGCGCGATTACAAGCCGACTTTCCGCTTTTCCCGAGCTTACCGCCGCGGTAAACTTCGGCAAAGGGATAAGGATTTTAAGGCAGGATTTTTATGAGGCGGTCTTCAGCTTCATAGTGTCGGCAAACAACAACATCGGCAGGATAAAGGGAATAATCGAGCGTCTTTGCGACGTTTACGGCACCGATTGCGGCGGCTATCACGCTTTTCCGAAAGCGGACCAGCTTTCGCTTGCCACGGTGGAGCAGCTTAAACAACTGGGGCTTGGGTACCGCGCGCAGTACATATACGACAGCGTGCGCGAATTCCCCTCCGTCGCCGCCGGCATCGATCTGACCGACGCGGACAAAACGCACAAAAAACTGCTTGAGCTTAAGGGAGTAGGACCCAAAGTCGCGGATTGCATAGTGCTTTTCGGTCTGCATATAACGCGGTCTTATCCCGTGGACACCTGGATTTTCAAGGCGAACGCCACTGACGCGCTGAACACTCCGCAAAAAGTGCGCGATTACTTTCTGTCAAGATACGGCGAAGACGCGGGCTTTGCGCAGCAGTACGTCTTTTATTACGCAAGAGAGAACCGCATTTCTTCCACCGCCGACATAAAGGCGGGATAACGGTTGAAAGCGCGCCTTTTGTGCAAGAAATTTCAGGCTTATATATTAAAAAAGTTTCTTAATATTTCAAAAAAAACTTCGCCTGCGCTTAATGCGGGCGTTTTTCATATATGAGCGTTCTTCGGCATAAAATAGTCTGAGAGGTAATATCATGAGTTTTTTTAAGGAGATCGCGGATAAAATCGGGCGGAAAGCGCAAGGCGGCTACAATCTTATCGATTTCAACGGAGAATACGTATATGTAGAGGGGATAGGCAGGGTGCTTTCCCTGGATTCGGATAAAATCGAACTTTCGGTGGGCAAAAACATTCTGTGCGTTACGGGCGAGGAGCTTGAGATAACCGAACTCGAAAAGGGCTCTGTCATCATAAAGGGGAGGATACGCGGTGAAAATGTTGTCATTGCTTAAAAAAAGCCGCGCCTCTGTAAAGACGGACGACGCTGGCCAAAACGTTTTGACCGCTTCCGAAACCGCGGATACTAAGGCAGAAAATAAAAACGGCGCAAAAAACGCAAACTCCGCTTTAAGCCCTGAAAAAGCGCCGGAAGACTTAAGCGGCAAAGAAACGCGCGATGCGGTTCCCTTAACGGACGGGAAGTTTGACCGCAAAATGAAATTCAAGCAGAAAAAGGCGCGGAAAGCGCGGCCGAAGGATAAAAATAAAGATAAAAAATCAGCTTTCCCG
>CALVUQ010000017.1 GCA_944363615.1 uncultured Clostridia bacterium
AGAAGAAACTTTGAGAGCGGCGATGCTGTGGAAGAAAGAGCTTCAAAGAAGTGTTCTTTCGTATGGCGGTCTTGCTGTTTGGTGGGATATCGTAGAAGAGGCTTTGAGCGCGGCGATGCTGTGGAGGAATGTATATTTCTTCCTTATAAAAAATATTATCATCGGATTTTAAAAAAGCAATTTTAAAAATCAAAACAAAAAAATAAAGGAGTCAGAAAATTATGATTGAAAAGACTTACAGTTTTACGCGCGGCGGCGAGGCCGTGGACGTATACACGCTGAAGAACAAGTCGGGTATGGAGATGGACGTAATGACATACGGCGGAAGAATACTGCGTCTTACCGCGCCTGACCGCAACGGTAAATTCGGCGACGTTATAGTCGGCTACCTTAAGCCCGAGGATTATTTCGACAAGCCGCACGCATATTACGGTGCGTTTATCGGCAGATACGGTAACCGAATCGGCGGGGCGAAATTTACGCTTAACGGCGTAGAGTACAAACTTTATCCCAACAACGGGAAAAACACTCTGCACGGCGGCAAAGAGGGCTTCGACGTCAAAAACATGAAGGCAAGCGTTGAGGGCGACAAACTGGTTTTGTCTTACTTGTCGCCGGACGGAGAAGAGGGATTTCCCGGGAATCTCGACGTTAAAGTAAGCTACTCGCTTACGGACGACGGGGAAGTCGTATTGGAGTATAACGCGGTTACCGACAAGGATACGCTTTGCAATCTTACCAATCACGCGTATTTCAATATCGGCGACGGGGAAGACGTACTGGATCAGACGCTTTACATAAAGTCTTCGCGCATTACTCCCGTTGACGACGAGCTTATACCTCATAACGATTTCATGGACATCGACGGAACGCCTTATTCGTTCAAAGACGGCGTTAAACTGGGTAAAAACATGTTTTCGAAGGACCACATGATAGCCCTGTGTCACGGTTTCGATTTTAACTACTGCATAGACCGCGAAACGGAAAACGACTGCGAGTTGTGCGCCTCCGTATATGATCCCCAAAGCGGCAGATTTATGGAATGTTTCACCACGTTACCCGGCGTGCAGCTTTACACCTCCAACACCGTCAAGGGGACGCAGGGCAAGAAAGTTTACGAAAATTACAGCGCGCTGTGTCTGGAAACTCAGGGTTATCCCAATTCTCCCAATTGTCCCGCTTATCCCTCCACCGTGCTCAGAAAAGGCGAGGAGTATAAGACCAGAACCGTTTATAAATTTTCTGTAAAATAAAGCGTTTTTTAAGCAACACGACCCGATACCCCCCCCCGTCGTGTTGCTTTTTACTTATTTCTGAAACAAAAAAGTATATTTTTGAGTTGTCATGTATTATATAATGTTCTATAATATTATTTAAATATAGTTATATGGATTTTTGCGGGGATTTTTTTGCAGGGTATATTTCTTTTGCGAGGATTTTTCTTTTTCGGGAATCAATATAAAAGGAGTGATGAGAAGAATGAAGAAGGTTTTTTTGACTACATTCATTTTTTTGCTTACTTTTGTCATGGCTTTTGCGCTTTTCGGTTGCGAACAAAAAACGGTTTATTCCGTTTCGCTTTCCTCCGACGGCGCAAATCTTACAGTAGGGGAGAAGCTTAATCTTACGGTAAATGCGGAAGGATTTACCGCCGATTCGATTGTGTGGGCCAGTTCGGACATGAACGTTGCAGTGGTTGAGAGCGGCTTGGTAAAAGCGATTGGCGCGGGCAGCGCGACGATTACGGCTGCAGTAACCGCTCCTGACGGAGAAACGTATAAAGCCTCTTGCGCACTGTACGTCACCGCCGCACAGGAAAAGGCCGCCGACTATAAGATAGAGTACTATAAGCAGAAAAAGGATCGCAGCGGCTACGAACTGGACGCCGACCTTACCGAAACCGTTTCTTCTTTCGCGGACAGGACGGCTACCGTTCTGCCTGAAGCTCCTACCGGCTTTGTGTTTTCCGAAAACAACGCATTAAACGTGCTTTCGGCTAAAGTTGCGGCGGACGGCTCCACCGTGTTGAAAGTCTATTACGACATACAGATAATCACGATTACATTCCGTTCGGAAGCGGGCGCGGATATCTTGAGGCAGGTGGATTACGGCGACACTCTCACCGATATTCCCGCCGTACCCGTAAAACCCGGTTATTCGGGCGTCTGGAACGTGACGGACTTTTCCTCCGTCGTTGCGCCCTTTACCGTTACGGCGATATATTCCATGGAATATTACACCGTTGACATCAGCATCGTATCCGAACAGGTCAACGTTGCGGGCACTGCGTATGATTTTTATCAGTTGGATTCCGAAGACTTTTCTGGCATGACCGCTTCGGTACAGGAAGACGGCGGGAAACCCGTCATGCTGGACGTGTCTTCTTCAGGCAAAGTTACGGCTAATCTTACGATGGGCAGTTACACCCTTACCGTTACGCGCGGCGACATTACCAGAAGCAAACAGATTACCGTTTCGGGAAACTCTACCGACAGCATTGCTTTCCCCAAGGATATCGACCTCGGCGGCAGCGTGGGCGACTACGCGTCTTTCGCTTCGGGCTGGGAAAAACTTTCCTACAACAGCGTCAAGATCAGCAGTTTCGCTTACGTCTACATCGGATTAAGCGAAGAAGAATTAACCGACAGATATTATCTTGAAGCAAACGTGGATTTCCAGAACGTAGGTAAATTCCTGGGCATTCTTGCGGCGGCGGAATACGGCGATATTTCGGGCGGCGACGGCGGCGGCAAACAAAAACTTACGTTCTCGTATTCGGGCGGCAATAAGATTTATAAAGGCGATAATAATTCCTGGAGCGAGTTCGAGACAGGCGGTTATATCGCTCAGCTTAAAGCGGATCCCGCGAATTGCAAGTTCGCGATTTTACGCGACGGCGATGTTTATTACCTCATCCTGAACGATAAAATCGTAGGTTCGCTTACTTCGGACAAATACGGCGAAAGCGGTTTCGGTTTCTGCAGTATGTCCGAGACGGGAACGGCTACTTTCTCCGACATCAATTACACCATAGATCCCGATACCGTGACGGAGCTTAAAAATTACTTTACGACAACGCCTTCGCTGGGCGGCTCGTTCAACTACGAAGACGGCACCGTTGTCAATTCGTTCAACAGCGGTACGTGGTCGGTAAAATCGGACGGCGCAAGCGGCACCATAAGCGGCCCCTCGTATATCTTCAACGGCGGCACCGCCGGCAACGTCTATTACGCGGAGGCGACTTTCAGCAAATCGCCCCAGGCATGGGTGGGAATTTTAATCAACACGCTTGACGGAGAACCTACCAACAACAAAGGCTGGTACGGCTACGGCGTTTACGACGGAAAAACTCTTTATCTGCATACTTATTCCGGTAACTGGCAGGATGGCGATAACAAGGGCGGCGTCAGTACGGGCAGCGGCAGCACTTTCAAACTGGGCGTTGCGCGCGTGAACGACTATTATTATGTGTTCGTAAACGACGTCCTCGTGCTTAACGAAAGGGTAACCGCTTATTCAACTTCAGATAACGCACAGGCGCTTCCCGCGGACAACGTAAGCGGCTTCGGTATTTTTATAGGCAGCAACTTCAATCCCAAAAACCTTGCGTTCAGCAACTTTAACTTCACCCTGGACCGCGAAATAATTGCCGAAAAAGTGGGAGGGGCGAAAGTGGCTTACGACAGCGAAAAAATGTCTGTTTCCCAGGCGGGCGAGGCCGTAGCCTCGAACGGATCAGTTTTCAGCGGCATTCCCGTTGAGATAAATCTGAACGTTCCTGCGGGTCAGGTCGTTGAAGACCTTGAATTGTTCCTTGACGGCAATCCCGTTTCCGTCAACGCGGAGGACGGCAAATTTACGTTTAATCCCGTTGCCGGCGGCAATTATTCGATAGAAGTTTCTTATACGGAAGAAGGGGAGGCCGCTTTGAATCTGACTGTTAAGCCCTACGAAATAGACGGATATAACCTTTATCCCGAACTTACCGTTGATCCCGCCTTGGTGACGGTCACCGTGGTCGACATGACTACCGGTACCGAAAGCGTGGAAAACCTTACTTCTCTTACCAAAAATTATACGCTTACAAGCGGTTATTACGTAATAAAAGTGGAGTACGGCGACAACGTTTACTCTTACGATATTTTCCTTGCCGACGGCAAAACCAAGGAGCTTACGGGTTACGTTTCCCCCGTTTACCTGGGCGGCGCGATTACCATACCTAACTCGAAGGGCGTGGACACCACTTACTACAGTTATAAAAACGTTAACGTAGGCAATGCCGAAGGCGGCGGATGGAAGCTTAAGGACGGTCAGCGCGACACTGTGAATTTACTTTCCCATACTTTTGTTTACCAAAACGAAGTAAGCGGCACCAAATACTACCTCGAGGGCGTGTTCGACACCACCGAAACTTATACTTTCGGCACGCAGTTCGGCGGACTTCTGGTCGCCCACGGCCCCGAAACTCTTAACGACAGCCCCAGCGACGTAAGACTTGCGGCAGGCATTTTCGGCGACAGCCTTGTAGTCTGCTCCATCCTGACCAACTGGAATCCTCAGGATACCCGTATTCTGCTTAACCTTAAGGACGCGGGCGTCGAATACGATCCCACCGCCGTAAAACTGGGCGTTGTCAGGGACGGCTGCAACTACTATTTCTTCATCAACGACGTGTACGTGGCAAGCTACTATTACGATAAAGTGACTACCGAGTGCGGCATAGGTCTTATGGCCAGCCCCGCTATTTTGACGGTAAGCAAGTTCAATTATTCGCTCAACACCGAATTCATCGACGTTTTGATCGCAAAGGCTCCCGTTGAAGAGAAATCGATCGACCTCTACTTCATCGCCGGCCAGTCCAACGCATCCGGTTATTCCACGTTCAGCTTTAACACCGCGGTTGCCGACAATCCCCGTTTCGGTTACGGCTTCAACAATATCTGGTACGCAGGCGACGCCGAAAGCACCGGCAGTAATTCCATGGTAATTCACCGCGATCTCGGCTGGCAGCTTGCCCGCATAGGTCAGGGCGCGGCGGTAAACAAGTTCGGTCCCGAAGCAGGCATGGCGGAAGCGCTTTCTTCCTACTATAACACTGAAAGCGGCAAAGTCGCGGGCATAATCAAGTATGCTCACGGCGGCACCTCGCTTCTCGACAATATCGGCGGCGAAAACGCTTCAAACGGCAACTGGGTTTCGCCCTCTTATGAGGCTGTGATTTCGGCAAAAAGCCCGGGCAATCTCACCGGCGGACTTTACCGCAATTTCCTCGCCCAGGTGGAGAAAAACGTTGCCGAGCTTAAGAATATGGGCTATACCACGATAAACTTCAAAGGACTTTTCTGGATGCAGGGTGAATCCGATAAGGGCAATCCCAACGACTACGAAAAAGCGTTCAAATACTTTGTTTCCGATATCCGCACCGACCTCGGTGAAATCGCCGACGCAGACCTCAGCGCGCTTCCCGTTTTCGTGGGCGAAATCTCCCGTACGTCCGGCAGCGCCGTACAGAACACGGTAAACACCAACAATTCTTTCATAGCGATGCAGCGCAATCTGCCCAACGTCATCGGCAACGTGTACGTAATCGCTTCCGGTCAGTACGACATCAATCAGCTTGTTAACGGAAACAACGTCGCGGTGGGCACCGATTCGTGGCACTGGAACCAGGCGGACATGATTACCATAGGCAATCTCGTGGGACAGTCCATCATCGAAAACGTGCTTAACGCATAAAAAACACAAGTTAAAAAACCGCTCGGCTTTTTATCGGCTGAGCGGTTTTTTTATGTTTATCGATGGCTTTCATAATGAAAGGATAAGTTGCGCATTCTTGGTTTTTTGCTTTAATATGATGTTTTTTAAGCAATATGTTTTAATCAAAGTAAAATTTTGCTTTTCGTCCGTACGTGGTTATTGTTGTACGGGCACGATTAAATTACTTTTTGCGTGAGCCGGGACTTGCTTTTTATCCGTGAAATATTTTTGCTTTCGCTTAAACGCCGAACTTGCTTTTTTTTCATGCTTTATAACCTTTTCTGCAGTACGGCTTTATTTATATCCTGATGATGTGATTGTATGTCAATGACTGCTTTTTGCCGCATATTATGTTTTTTTCCACTTTTACATAATTTTTTTTGTATTGAGGCGGGTTTTGTTTTTTTTGATAAGGCGGCAAGGGTATTTTGTTTTTCAGTATTATAACAATTTCCGCAAATATTTTTCAGGGCAAATGGGGGGGGATTTTGTCAGGCTCGGATATTTAATCATAAAACGGGTTTTTTATCCGTATACTGTAGTTATGACTTAAAACGCGTCCGTTTAATCTTTTTTTAAATTTATTTTAACTTTTTTCTTCTTGCATTAAACAAAAATATATAGTATAATCAAATCAACCAAAACAAAAGGAGTAAGCAATGATATTAGCTTCTGCAATCGGAAACTGGTGGGACGGACTGCTTGTTCTTCAGCAGGTGACGTTTATACTGGCGTGCGCTGCGTCTGTATTGCTTGTGGTGCAACTGATAGCAATGCTGTTCGGACTGGGCGATGACGCCGACTTTGACGCGGATACGGATATAAGCGGAGCCGACGACATTTTCAACGACAACGGGATTTCCGACGCGGGCGGATTAAGACTTGTGTCTTTCCGTACCGTAGTGGCGTTTATCGCGGTAGGCGGCTGGATAACTTATACCATGAATTTCTTTCTTGCGTGGTATTATTCGCTGATTATAGGTGTTGTCGCGGGCGCTGCCGCCGCCGTGGGGGTTGCGTACCTTCTCAAGGCTATATTAAAGTTTCAGTCGGACGGCAACCGCCGCATGGGGCTTGCAGTGGGCTCGGTTGCGGACGTGTATTTAACCATACCGCCTTCAAGGACGGGCAGCGGCAAAATCAACGTCGTCGTGCAGGAAACGCTGACCGAGTGCGAAGCGGTTACCGACAGTCTTCAGCCCATTCCTACGGGAGCAAGGTGCGTGGTAAAAGAAGTTATTAACGAGCAACTCGTTCTTGTCGAGCCGTTTGTAGCGTCCGGAAAAGACGCCGCGGCCGATAACTCAGATAAGTAATTTGCTAAGTCTTTACATTAAAGGGAGGAATTAAATCATGAATTTATTTTCGGCTGCCGCCTGGGTGGGCGGACTGATTGCTGCGATTGTCGTAGTAGTGGTGCTTTTGTTCATCATGTTACTGGTTTTTATCGGCAGATACAAAAAGTGCCCCTCAGACAAGGTTATGGTAATCTACGGTAAGTTAAAGAAAGCCAAGGGCGGAACGACTCAGGCGTCTAGTAAGTGTATTCACGGCGGCGCTCAGTTTATCTGGCCGTTTTTCCAATCTTACAGTTTTCTCGACCTTACGCCCATATCGCTTAACGTGGACCTTAAAAACGCCCTTTCGCACCAGAACATCCGCGTGGACGTTCCTTCGCGCTTTACGGTCGGTATTTCTACGGAACCAGGTATAATGCAGAACGCCGCTGAAAGATTGCTGGGGCTTAAAATGCAGGACATTCAGGACCTTGCAAGCGATATTATCTTAGGTCAGCTTCGTCTGGTCATCGCGCTTATGGATATTGAGGATATCAACACCAACCGCGACAAATTCCTTGAAGAAGTTTCCAGAAACGTCGAAACGGAGCTTAAAAAGATAGGATTGCGCCTTATCAACGTCAACGTTACCGATATCCGCGACGAGTCGGGTTATATCGAGGCGCTCGGTAAAGAGGCGGCAAGCAAGGCGATAAACGACGCCAAAAAATCGGTTGCGGAGCGTGATCGCGACGGCGCCATAGGCGAGGCTAACGCCATCATGGACCAGCGTATAAACGTAGCAAAAGCCAATTCCGCCGCCGTAGAGGGCGAAAACCTTGCAAAAGCAAGGGTAGCACAGGCAAACGCGGACTTAAGGGAAGCGGAAGCCGAAGCGGAGAGAAGGGCTACCGCCGCCGAGAAAATAGCGCAGGCAAACGCTTTGAAAGAAGCTTACGAAGCCCAGCGCGAGGCGGAAGACGTGCGTGCGAAAAGAGAGCAAAGCACGCTGGAAGCGGACGTCATCGTCAAAGCCGAAATCGAAAAGCAGAAACTGGAGCTGGAAGCCGAGGCCATGGCGGAGCAGACAAGACGCAAGGCCCGCGGCGAAGCGGACGCCATATTTGCCGTCAAGGAAGCGGAGGCCCGCGGTATTTACGAAATACTTTCCAAACAGGCTGAAGGCTTCGATAAACTGGTAAAAGCGGCGGGCGAATCCGACGACGCGGTTAAAATGCTTATTGCCGACAAACTGGAGGAGCTTACCCGTATTCAGGTGGATGCGATCAAGAACATCAAGATCGACAAAGTCACCGTCTGGGATTCCGCCGCGGGAGGAAAGGAAGGCACTTCCACAGCCAACTTTATTTCGGGTATGCTTAAAGCCGTGCCGCCCTTAAGCGAAGTTTTCAAAATGAGCGGTATGCAACTGCCCGAATACCTCGGTAAAGTTTCCGAAACTGCCGCGCCGCCGCAAAAAGCGGAAAGCGACACTTCGGCGGCTTCCGCTGCGGTAAATGCGAAAAAAGCTGAAACTTCGGCGGACAATACGGCCGTCGACAAAAAAGCGAAAAAGAAGTAATTAAATAAATCGATTTTTGACTTCTATTCATAAAAAGCCGTTTCCGTCTTGCCGGGGAAGCGGCTTTTTTCATGCTTTATTTAAAATATCTGCTGATTTAAAGCCGTGGTTTCCTTCCGCCCGGGCAATACAATTTTTCAGATAAAAACGTTTGACCGCGGCGCGTGTTTTTACAATCAGTTCCGCCGGCTATTGAGTTGACGGTTTTAATGAAATCAAATCGGGAATAAGGAACAGGCTTATCAAAGAAACAAGTTCCGGTAAGCAGAATAAAAAATATTTAAAGAATGTTGTCTGTAATATTTGAAAAGTGTTGAAAGGGCATAGAAAGAGTTAACGGAGAATAAGGCGACAATGTGCATATTGCTAAGGAATTCTGGTAAGCCGAAAAGTATGCCGAATAAAGACTTTTAATTTTTCAGGCGGGGTGAAGCAAGGCTGCGTAAACTCCACCTTACTGCCGCCTTTTTATAGGGTTTTAGAGAGATTAAACGGGGTATCAGAGTACGATGTGCTTGTCAAGGGAAAAGTTTCGGGTAAGGCGAACAAAAAACATATCAAAAAATACTTTTATTTAAATGGGTAAAAGTCTTGTAAGCGCTTAGGAATCGATGCGGTTGAGGGATTGTCAAGGGTAGTTTTACTTGCTTAAAGGCGGTTAAACGCGTTATAAAAAGCGGGAAACGTGATAAAAAGAATTAAACAAAAAAGCCCGTAAGAAAGAAAAACCTTAATTACGGACTTTTTCGGCGGGAAACGCCTTTATTTTTTAAGTGTTACAAAAAGATTACGCCTGAAGCGAGAAATCCTCTTTGCCTACTCCGCACATGGGGCAAACCCAGTCATCGGGAACGTCTTCCCATTTGGTGCCGGGGGCGATTCCGCTGTCGGGATCTCCTGTCGCCTCATCGTAAACGTAACCGCAGATATTGCATACGTATTTGTCCATGTTCCTTTCCTCCTGAAAATTATTTTTTTACCGCCGCGTAAAGCGGAATTTTGACTTTTTTTATGAATGTTTCTCTTTCTTGCCGTAAATTTCGTCCAAAAGAGAGGGGATTTTGTCCAGCCAGTCGCCCACAAACAGTTCTATAAGTCCGGCGTCGCAGGCGGACGCAAGTTTGGGGTCTACGGGAATGCGCGCCAGCAAGGGCATATTGTTTTTGGCGGCGACTTCTTCGGCGTGACTTTTGCCGAAAATTTCTATTTTATGTCCGCATTCGGGGCAGGTGACGTAACTCATGTTTTCCACAAGGCCCAGAATGGGTACGTTCATCATCTTTGCCATGTTCACCGCTTTTTCCACGATCATGGAAACAAGTTCCTGCGGGGATGCGACAATGATGATTCCGTCAAGCGGTATGGACTGAAAAACGGTAAGCGGCACGTCGCCCGTTCCCGGCGGCATGTCTATAAACATGAAGTCCACGTCGCCCCAGATGACGTCCGTCCAGAATTGTTTTACGGTGCCCGCGATGATGGGACCGCGCCATACGACGGGATCGGTTTCGTGTGCGGTCAGAAGGTTCAAAGACATGACTCTTATACCTGTTTTGGTGACTACGGGCATAAGTCCCAGTTCGGAGGCGGAAGCTTTCTCCTTAAGACCGAACATTTTGGGCACCGACGGGCCGGTGATGTCCGCGTCGAGAACGGCTGTTTTGTAGCCCGCCCGCGCGCTTGTTACCGCGGTAAGAGCGGTGACCAGGGATTTGCCCACGCCGCCTTTGCCGCTGACTACTCCTATTACTTTTTTGATTTTACTTAATTCGTGCGGTTTTTCCAGAAAAGATTGCGGATCTTTTCTTTCCGAACAGTTTTCTCCGCACGTTTCGCAGTTGTGCGTACATTCGCTCATATCGAAGTTCTCCTTGATTCTTTAGGCGTCTTAATTATAACGCGACGCGGGTTAATAGTCAAACGTAAAACGCATATAAATAGAACATAAACGCAAAAAAAGAAGTCTCGCGTTTGAAGACGGGACTTCCTTGAGTATTACGGCAATTCGTCAGCTTCCCGCATACGAGAAGGTGCCGTTGTCGTCCTCCTTTGCCACCATTTTGTATTCCGAAAGGTTTTTATAGGGCGCTTCTTCCGCTTCCGCCATGTCGCTTTCGTGGATAACCACGTCCGTTATGGTGCGTTCTGCGCTTTTATCGGGCTGATGAGAGTTCGCGCTTGTCCCGTTTTTGATTTTCTTGTTCATGGTTAAGCCTCCTTGACGGTAGTATGTCCCTTTTTTTCGATTATTTCCGCTTTTTTCCGAAGTAAAATTTTTCCTGAACGCTTGTGCGTTTGCCGCCGATTTAACTTTAGTTACACGATTATCCGCGCTTATTCCGTTATTAAGGCGCATTGATAACAGATATTCGTAAATTACGTTATTCTATCGGGTTGACTATTCCGACCGAAGCCGCTATAATTATAATAGGTAATTTCGGGGATTTTTATCGATTATCCTTTATTTTGCCTTTCCGTTACTGAAGAGTAGTAAGAGTAAAAAAGTTCGGGAGAAAAAACAAATGGAGATTTTCAACAGCATACTTATGTTGCTTGCGGGTTGCGGCGTTTTCATGGCGGGCATGAAGATGATGGGCGACGGACTGGAACGCAGCGCCGGCAAAGGAATGAAAAAACTGTTCAGCCGCATCAGCAACAATCGCTTTGCGGGCGTGGGAGTGGGCGCCGCCGTTACTGCAATCATTCAGAGTTCTTCGGCAACATCCGTCATGGTTATCGGTTTCGTCAATGCGGGAGTAATGACTCTTGCTCAGGCTGCCGCCATCATTATGGGCGCCAACATAGGTACTACCGTTACGGGCATCATTATTTCCTTCTCGGCTTTCAACGTTTCGTTATACGCTTCGGTTCTCGCTTTCGTGGGCGTCATGATGATGTTTTTCAAGTCCGATTCGGTCAAAAAAGCGGGCGGAATCCTCTGCGGTCTGGGCTTGCTGTTCGTAGGTCTTGACGCCATGAGCGGCGCTTTCGGGGACTCGGATATCAAAAACGCGTTTGCAAACATGTTCACCGTCATCGATTTTCCGCTGCTGCTTATTCTCATAGGTACGCTGTTTACCGCGCTTATTCAAAGTTCCTCGGCTGCGACGGGCCTTCTCATAATCATGGTAGGGCAGGGCGCTCTTTCGGTGGCCAACGCGCTGTTCATAGTTTTGGGTACCAACATCGGCACCTGTATCACTGCGGTTATTGCCTCTATCGGCACAAGCACCAACGCTAAACGCACGGCGCTTATTCACCTCACTTTCAACATAGTCGGCACAGTGGTCTTTACGGTCATTCTGTGGTTTTTCTCGCCGTGGGTCGTTAAACTGCTGTCGTCGGTATTTTCAAATCCGCAGATGCAGATTGCCTGGTTCCACGTCGCTTTCAACGTAATAACCACCGTCTTGTTGTTGCCGTTCATCAATCAGCTGGTGGGACTTTCCAAATTCATCATCAAAGACAAAGTAAAGCCTCAGCAGGAATTGCCGCAGCTTAAATACATCGACGACCGCTTGCTGCATACGCCTCCTATAGCGGTGGCTCAGGTCCAGAAGGAGATTCTGTTCATGTCGGAGCTCGCCAAAGAAAACCTGACGCTTTCCATGAACGCATTGCTTACCGGCGATTACGTCAATCGCGCGCGCATCTCTAAAAACGAGGCGACTATCAACTACACCTACCACGCCATTGCCAGATATCTGATAAAACTTGCGTCTCTTTCGCTGTCCGAGTCCGACGAAAAACTTATCGGCGCATATCATCATGTCATAAGCGACATCGAAAGAATAGGCGACCATGCCGAAAACTTCATCGAACAGGCCGACGAAATGGAAAAGGAAAACATTACTTTTTCGGACGCTGCCGCCGCCGAACTTAATCAGATGTATAACAAGGTGGTCAATATGTTCGACTTAAGCGTGCACGCTTTCTCTCACCGCGATTATGTCGTGCTGGAACGTATTTCCAAAATAGAGGAAGAGGTAGATGCAATGAAGGAATCTCTGGGCGCCAGCCATATCGAAAGGCTTAACTCGGGCGATTGCGCCGTGGAAAGGGGCACTTACTTCTTCGCGGTCATTTCGGCGCTTGAGCGTATCGCCGACCACCTCATAAACGTGGCGTTTTCCATCAAAAATCCCACGGGCTCTCAGTCTAAAAGAAAGGAACTTAACGAAGAAAAATAATTTACGGACGGTGATATCATGATTTACGTTCTGGGAAGCATCAATATGGATATTGTGGCCAATGTGCCTTATATGCCCAAAAGCGGCGAAACGCTTTCCGCGGACAAGTTTTACATCAATCCCGGCGGCAAAGGCGCAAATCAGGCCGTTGCCGTATCCAAACTGGGCGGAGAAGTCAAAATGATAGGCAAAGTGGGCAACGACGCTTTCGGCGCTCAGCTTAAAGACAACCTTTTGAACGCGGGCGTAAACGTCGACTGCGTTTCCTTTGCCGAAACCAACAGCGGTCTTGCCATGATTATAGTGGAAAAGGGCGATAACCGGATTATTCTCGATAAAGGCGCCAACTATGCGATTACGGATAAAGACGTTGACGAGGGTCTTAAAGACGCGAAAGAAGGAGATGTCCTTATTATGCAGCTGGAAATTCCGCTTGAAACGGTGGAATACGCCGCGCGCCTTGCCAAAACCAAAAACATGACAGTGGTGCTGAATCCCGCGCCTGCCGTACCGCTTTCCCAAAGCCTTATGCAATATGTCGATATCGTCGCGCCCAACGAATCGGAAGCGGAAATCCTGACAGGGGTCAATCCGGTCGGCGACGTGGAAATCGCACTTACCGTCAAAAAGCTGTATGCTTTGGGCGCAAAACAAGTGATTATTACTCTCGGCGGGCGCGGCTCGGTAGTTTCCGAGGGGCAAAATATAACTTACATAGATCCCCGCAAAGTGGATGTGGTGGACACTACTTCCGCAGGCGACACGTTTATAGGCGCGTTCGTGCTGAAATTTGCGTCGGGCGCCTCCGCTTCGGAAGCAGCCCGCTTTGCTTCGGTGGCTTCTTCCATAACCATTACGCGAAAAGGTGCAGCCTGCAGTATCCCCACGCTTAAAGAAGTTCAAGAGGTAATTGACAGGGAATAATGCTGAAAACCGAATTGCATTTTCATACGTCGCCCGTAAGCTGCTGCTCACGTCTTACGGCTTCGGATGCGGCGGAAAAATATTCGAAGTGCGGCTTTGACGCGCTTATGCTGACCAACCATTACAGCAGGTCGTACATGGAAAGAAATTCCGTATCCGAAAAAGAGTGGAAGGATATCTTCTTAAACGGTTACCGCGACATGGTAAAGGCGGCGGCGCCCTACGGCATGCGCGTTTTTTTCGGCGCGGAAGTGACTCTTTTTGCGCCCTATTCTTCTTATATGCGCGAAAAGTTTTCCGCCGACTTTCTTGCAAAAAACTACGCGGATTATCTGCTTATAGGGCTTACCGAAGAATTTTTCCTGAATTCTCCTTTTCTTTGCGACCTCGATCTTAAGGAACTGCATTCGGTATGCAGCGAAAACAACGTGCTTGTCGTGCAGGCTCATCCCTTCAGGACAGAGCAGAACCATTCGCTTAAAGACGTTTCGCTGCTGGACGGGGTGGAAATAAACGGCTGCGTCGGCTTTTCCACCGCTAACGAAGAAAAAGTGCTTGACGTTGCGCAAAAAAACAATCTGATCGTGACGTGCGGCGGCGATACTCATTATGCCTGGCACGTTTTAAGAAGCGCGACGTTTATCCCCGAATCGGTTACGGACAGCGTCACGCTTGCCGCTTACCTGAAAAAGGTGCGCGTTCCCCGATATTCTTTGAACGAATCCGATCCTTTTGCGCCCCCTCGCTGTTGACAAACGCCTTGTTTTTTGGTATAATTTTATTTACCTGATATACTTTAATAAACGCAGTTACGGAGGAATTTGTTTATGGATATTTTGGCTGAACTCAATAAAATAGCGGAAGAATATCGCGGGGAAGGCAACCTTAAAGAAGGGGACAGTTTTGCGGATCTCGGATTTGATTCCCTTGATAAGGTGGAACTTGTAATGGCGATTGAGGAAAAATTCGGCATTACTTTTCCCGACGACATCAAAATAGACACCGTGGACGAGCTTATCGCAAAGATAAAAGAGCTTAAGGCCTGATTGCGCTTTATGAGCGGCGTTATTCGCGGACTAATGGACGGCATGGCGGAAGAAAGCTATGCCGTTTTTCAAAAAAAACTCGTTTTTACTTCTCTGCCCGTGGAGGGGATAAGAATTCCGCGGCTGCGGGCGCTGGTCGCGCGCTGTTCGCCTGAAGAAAGGCGGCAGTTCATGGATTCGTGCGCTTTTACCTCTTTCGAAGAAGTGCTTGTTTACGGCTTTTGCGCGGGCAGAATCCGACAGCCTGACGCGCTTAAAAAGGAGCTGGATTTTCTTTTGCCCAGATTCGACAACTGGGCGCACGTGGACTGCGTGACCGCCTCGCTTTCGGCAATCGGGAAGAACAGGGATTATTTTCTGGACGCTTACGGCGGACTTACCTCTCACGAGGGGGAATTTTACCGTCGTTTCCTTGCCGTTATGCTCATGGATTTTTATATGGACAATGATTTCGTCGGCACGGTGGCGGACCTTTATAAGAAAATACGCCGGGGCTCTTATTACGCCGATATGGCCGTCGCGTGGGGTTTGTCCGTCATGCTGGTCAAGTTTCCCGGCGTCGCGCTTCCTTTAATCGAAAACGGTTCTTTTTCCGAATTCGTAACCAAAAAGACGATCAGTAAGGCTCTGGAATCCCGGCGCACGTCGGACGAAATCAAGGACAAGCTTCGTAAGCTAAGAAAGACTTTATGACGTTAAAGAAAAAATATTGCAAAACTCTTGATTTTTCGTAAAATATATGCTATAATACTAAACAAGGTAATATTTTTACAATGATCAACAAGGACGACAATCAGGGCGACGTGCCCTTATCGGGCCGATGTAGGCTGAATAAATCGATCTTAAAGAGGGATATCCTTTAAGCGGCGTTTTTTGCGCGGCCTTTTTTTGTTGTAAAAATAAAATTTTCTGCCTTGAAAGGAGTAAAACTTTAATAAAGTATGGACGGTACACAAATAGGATTGTTGCTTGCGATAATCATACTCATCATGTTGTCAGGTTATTTTTCCGCTTCGGAAATGGCTTTTACGTCGGTCAATAAAATCCGACTGATGAACATGGAGGCAAACGGCAATAAGCGCGCGGGGGCGGTGCTGAGGGCTACGGAAAATTTCGATAAGATTTTGTCCACCGTGCTTGTAGGCAACAACATCGTAAACATCACTTCCGCATCTATTGCAACGTTGTTTTTCAATTCGCTTATCAAGTCGGCAAATCTTGCCACCACGGTTTCTACCGTAGTCATGACGGTAGTCGTGCTGATTTTCGGCGAGATTACGCCTAAGCTTTTTGCCAAAGAAAAACCCGAAGCCTGCGCTATGCTTTTCTATCCTTTGTTAAAAATGATTATGATAGTGCTTACGCCCATTAACCTTATTTTCAGCGGCTGGAAATGGTTGCTCAGAAAAATCTTCAAAATCGAAAAATCTTCGACCATTACCGAAGGCGAGCTTCTTACCATCGTGGAAACCGCCGAAAACGAAGGCGAGCTTCAGGAACACGAATCGCAGCTTATCCGCTCCGCCATCGAATTCGAGGACCTCGACGTCAAGGACATCATGATTCCCAGGGTCAACGTCATCGCCGTCGAAGAAAATTCGGATATGGAGTCCGTTTACGACAAATTCGTTCAGCACGGATTTTCCCGTATGCCCGTTTATGCGGGTAACATCGACGCTGTCGTGGGCGTCATTCACGAAAAAGATTTTTACGCCCTGCTTCACGACGGCGGCACAAACATCAAAGGCATTATTCAGTCCTCCGTGTGCGTGTCTTCCAGCATGAAGATTTCCACCGTACTGAGAATGCTGCAAAAAGCCAAAGTCCACATGGCGATCGTCGTTGACGAGTTCGGCGGCACGGAAGGCATCGTTACCCTTGAGGATATCCTGGAGGAGCTTGTCGGAGAAATCTACGACGAGCACGACGAAATCGAAATCCTCTTTAAAAAGGTGGACGACAAGACCTTTATCGTTTCCGGCGACGAAAATGTGGAGGATATGTACGAGAAACTTGATCTTCCCGCGCCCGACGACATCGAATCCACTACCGTCAGCGGTTATATTACCGAGCTTATGGACAAAATCCCGCAAGCCGGCGAAAAACTCGCGCTTAAAGACATCGAAATCGAGGTAACCAAAGCCAGCGCCAAACACGTCCAGGAAGTCAAAGTCACGCTTCTGGAAAGCGAGGAAGAGGAAAAGAACGGCAAAAACCGCTCCGATGAGGAAGAGGAGAATAAGGAGTAATTTTCTCCTATCGTCATTGCCGTCGCGCTTTATGGCGGACAGTCGGCGTAAAAAGCTTATTTAATCCCGGGTAAACTTGTTTTGGATCTGATTGTGTTTAAGATAAACAAGTTATACCCGCTTATAAGGCGGCAAACCGTAAAAAGACCGCGGAACAGAGTTTCCGCGGTCTTTTCTTTGCTCATTTTTTTAACCTAACAAAGCCGTCCGGGCTTTATGCCTTCTTAAAAACAAATAAATATTCGTGCGCAAGCAGTAAAAAGTTGTGCTTTACGCTGCTTGTCTTCCAGAATCCCGTCGCTTTACAGTTGTGTTGTTCTTTAATGATTATTTCTTTTGTTCTGAACCCTGCAAGCTCAAAAATTCGCATAGTTTCAAACGCAAGCGGTTTAACCATTCCTTTTTTGCGTATGTCGCCCATTAAAACGGCGCAGAACTTGTCTTTTTTTAAAACCCGGTAACTTTCTTGTGCAACCTTGTATATTTCTTTTAAGAAATCTTTCATCTCAAGGTGAGAAAGATCGTTTTCTATGTCTTCGCTGTACCTGATTATATTCGAGTAGGGCGGATGAGTGCAAATCAAATCTACTGATTCGTTTTCAAGAAAATCAAGGTTACGTGCGTCGCCAAGACGTACATCTACCATACCTGCATTTTCATACTCAAACGAACATTTTTCTATGCAGCGCTGTATCGCGACGGGATTTACGTCCACGCCTATTACATTTCTTCCTAAAAGCTTTGCCTCCACAAGCGTAGTTCCGCCGCCGACAAATTGGTCAAGAACTAGGTCGTTTTCGTTTGAATATCGCAGAATAATGTTGCGCGGAATATAAGGCGACCAATTTCCTCTCCATTTTGCATCGTGAGTTGCCCATTTGCCACGCTCAGGGAATGCCCAGACGGTATTCGTCTCAAGTTCGAAATTTTCAGGTTCCCATTTGATTTTTTTTTGTTTTGATGCCATATTATTTTATAAGTTGTTCAATTATTCCGTTTTCTAAATCAGCAATATTATAAATACTGTCCATTGTGTCAAAAGTTTCTTTGAGATTGTTTTTTGCAGATTTCCAGCCTATTCCGTCCGTAAACCAGACGAAAGCAAATCCTTTTACGGATTTTGATTCTTGGGCTAGCATTTTATAACTACGAGCCGTTTCGTTTAATTTTGAACCAGAAGATGCATAAAAATTAGTTTCCAAAGCATAAACCATATCAGAGGTTTTTATTACGAAATCAAATCTTTTTTTTGCTTCGCCTTTATTAGACAAAGAGGAAAGATCAAGTTTCCAATTTTTTTCTATTTCGGATAAATACATTTCTTTAAAATAGTTTTTGTCTTTAACGAGACCTGCTTTCTTTATGTAAGATTCCACTAGATTTTCCATCAAGTGTCCGCCGCGATTTTTACGACCGTTACTGTCAAGTCCTACTTCGACGCCGGTAGCATAATCCACAAGATTATTGATGACGTGCTTGCTTATTAAGTCAAATAATCCTGTTTTTTGCATAAAAATTTTATATTGAGTTGCAGTATAATTCGGTTTGCGAAAATTGTAGATAAACTCTCCGTCACTGTCTATGGCGTAAATTTCATTTATTCTTACGGCTAAAAGAAGAGGGATACATTTTAAAATTTCGGGATATTTTGCAAGGAGATTATCAAAATCTTTTTCAATGTCGGTTGAGCCGATTAGAGAATTTAAAATATTAAGTTCAACCTTTATTGATTCAACTTTACGGTAAACTTTTTGAAAGTCAACATAATATCCGTAGTCGGAAATACTGCTTTTAAAATTACTGAACCAAGTATTAAAATCTCTCATTTGTATAATTCCTTTTAATAATTTTTTATCAAAAGTTCCGTAACATTTCCGCGTTTATCTGCTTTACTGTTTATGGCTCTTACTGCAGTAATACGTTGTATATTAAATTTTGAATATAATTCGTCGAAAAAATTGTCTTCAAAATTTACGTTATGAGGGTCTGAATTGCTTAGCAACACTTTTACACCTTTGTCGGATAATTTACTGAAAAATTCAGCAAGTTTTATTTGGTCGTCGTCGTTAAACTGATTTTCCGTATAAGAAGTAAATGCAGACGTAACGTTTAACGGACGATAAGGCGGATCGAAATAAACTAAAGTTTTTTCGTCCGCAAAGTTTTCCGCATCATGATAATCACAAGATCGCATTATTACATTCTGCAGTGACTTTGAAATTGCTTTTAAGTTTTCCGTGTCGCATATTAAAGGATTTTTATATTTTCCTGCGGGAACGTTAAAATTTCCTGATTTATTAACTCTGTAAAGACCATTAAAACATGTTTTGTTCAGAAATATAAACAAAGACGCTTTTTCAATTGACGTTTCAGTACTTAATTTCAGTTCATTAAATTTGTCTCTTTTAACGTAATAATAATTTTGTCGTTCGTTTGCGTCAAGTTTTTCGTATTGTTTCTGAAGTTTGTTTAGCTCATTTATCAATGATTCACAATTGTCTTTTATTACTCTATAGGTGTTTATAAGTTCCTTATTGTTATCGTTTATATACACTTCTTTAAACGAATAATCGTTTAGAAGCGCAAATAAAAGCGCACCTCCGCCAACAAAAGGCTCCGCATATTTAGTAATCTTTTTACCTATACCGTCAGGAAGGTTTGCTTTCAAAACTTCTAGAAGCTGACCTTTACCGCCAGCCCATTTAACAAAAGGATGAGCGTTTTCTTTTTTTGCGACGGCATTGCGTTTCATTCTTGCATCCGCCGGTTTTTCCGCATTGCGAGGAATGATCCACATATTGCCAAGCATTGCCGCGTCGCGTATTCTGTTTTCGGAACAAAGAACCGAAACCCGTCTTTGAGAGATTTTCCACTTATCGGCGGCTTCTTTTGTAGACATATATTGAATCATAGCGAAACTCCGTATTGATATTGCAGTTATATTATATTCTAAATTTCGAATATTATCAAACAGTTTAAATGTATGTGAAAGAATTTAAAAAACAAAATCAGATATTGTTCTGAAATCCGATTTTGTTCCTTAAAATATTCCTGCAGCCTATTAAATTATTCGTTTGACGATGGAGTGTAAGGTAACCGCATGTTATAAAAAAGGCGGTTTAAAGAAAAATCAGTGTTCGAACTGGGAGTTGTAAAGGTCGGAGTAGAAGCCGCCTTTTGCAAGAAGTTCCTCATGCGTGCCTTTTTCGATGACGTTGCCTTTATTCATGACCAGGATGAGGTCGGCGTTTTTTATGGTGGAAAGGCGGTGTGCGACGATGAAAGAAGTTTTGTTTTCCATCAGTTTTTCAAACGCCTGCTGAATTTTTATTTCCGTGCGCGTGTCGATGGAGGAGGTAGCCTCGTCCAGGATCAGCATGGGCGGATGGGTAAGCATGACTCTTGCGATACACAAAAGCTGTTTCTGTCCTTGGGAAATGTTTCCTCCGTCGTCGCCCAGCACCGTGTCGTAGCCTTTTTCGAGGTGCATGATGAAGTTATGGATATGCGCCGCTTTTGCCGCGTTTACGATATCTTCTTCCGAAGCGCCTTCTTTGCCGTAAGCGATGTTGTCGCGCACGGTACCTTTTTTCAGCCAGGTATCCTGAAGCACCATGCCGAAGCCCAATCTCAGCGATTTTCTGGTAACCTTATCTACGGGAGTCCCGTCCACGCGGATTTCGCCCGAATCCACGTCGTAAAAGCGCATGAGAAGGTTAATTAAAGTGGTTTTGCCGCAACCGGTGGGACCGACTATCGCAATGCGCTGGCCGCTTTTTACTTTAAGCGAAAAGCCCTGTATAAGCGGATTGGTCTTGACGTAAGAGAAATAAACGTTGTCTATTTCCACGTTGCCTTTTATGTTTTCCAGTTCTTTAAGTCCCGCGTCGGAAGGCTGGTCGGGCGCGGAAAGCAGCTCGAAAACTCTTGCCGCCGCCGCCGTCGCGGTCTGCAGTTCGGTAACGACGCCCGTTATTTCGTTAAAGGGCTTGGTGTACTGGTTGGCGTAGGTAAGGAAGCAGGAAAGCCCGCCCACCGTAAACGCGCTCATGCCCAGCACGCCTTCGCCTTTGATGACAAGATACGCGCCAAGTATGCACACCGCTACGTAAACCACGTTGTTGACGAAACGCGTGCAGGGGTTTACCAGGGCGGAGTAGAACGCGGCGTTCTGTCCCCACACTTTAAGGTCGCCGTTTATGACTTCAAAACGTTCCCGGGCGCGCTTTTCGTAACCGAAAAGTTTGACTACGCGCTGATTGGACAGCATTTCGGTGATAAGTCCGCTCAGTTCCCCGCGTTTTTTCGCCTGCATGGCAAACATATTATGACAGCCTTTCGCGATGAAGTATGCGACAAACAGCGACAGAGGAGTGATTACCACTACGGCTACGGTTATAAGCCAGTTAACGGACAGCATGAACGCAAGAGTACCCAATATGGTGACCACGCCGCTGAAAAGCTGGGAAAAGCCCTGAATCAATCCGTCGGAAATCTGGTCTATGTCGCTGCCTACGCGCGCCATAAGGTCGCCCTGAGAGTTGTTGTCGATATAGGAAAGGGGCACGTCGTTAAGCTTTTTGAAAGCGTACTGCCTTAAATCCCTGATCGTTCGGAAGGAGGCAAAGTTTATGCAAAGCGAACTTAAATACTGCGCCACAACCGCCACCGTAAGCAGCAAGGCGAGGATAACGGCGTTTTTGCCGATAACCGCGAAATCGACGTTTCTTTCGCCGATTATATAATCGATGGTGCGCCCCACGATGACGGGCGCGAAAAGCGTTGCGGCAATCTGCAGCGCGGAAAAGACAAGCGCCACCGCTATTACGGGAAGATAGGGTTTGGCGTAAACAAGCAGTTTTCCGACGGCTCCTTTGTTTCTTTGTTTCAAAGCGGTTTTCTTCATTGCGCGTCGTCCTCCTTGTTCTGGGAAGAGCAGATTTCGCGGTAGACCTCGCAAGACTCGGAAAGCTGTTCATGCGTGCCCAATCCCGCGATGCGGCCTTCGTCCATGACCACTATAAGGTCGCAGTGTCTTACGGTGGTCGCGCGCTGTGAAACGGTAACGGTGGTAAGCCCCGTTTTCTCGCGCACGGCGGAAAGCGCTTTTCTCAGTTTAGCGTCGGTGGCAAAGTCCAGCGCGCTGGAGCTGTCGTCGAGAATGAGAATTGCGGGATCGGAGACAAGCGCTCTTGCGACGGTAAGCCTTTGCCGCTGTCCGCCCGAAAGGTTTTTGCCGCCCTGAAGAATCTGTTTATCCAGTTTTTCGGGGAAAGCGTTGACGAATTCCGCCGACTGCGATATGGTCAAAGCGTTCTGAATTTCTTCGTCGGTGGCGTCTTGTTTGCCCCAAAGCATGTTGTCGCGCACGGAGCCGGCAAACAAAACGGCTTTTTGCGGAGCCATTCCTATCAGCGAGCCGAGCTGCGCGCCGCTGTAATCTTTTACGTTGACGCCGAAAACCCGTACTTCGCCGCTTGTGACGTCGTAAAGCCGCGGTATAAGACTTACAAGCGCGGATTTGCCGCTGCCTGTGCCGCCGAGAACGCCTATGCTTGCGCCCTTCTGTACCGTAAGATTGACGTTGTCCAAAGAGGGTGAGGGGCTGTTGGCGTAATAAAAGCTTACGTTTCTGAATTCTATTGCGGGCGCGTCTTTAAGCGGGGCGGCGCCTTTTCCCTCCGTCATGGAGGATTGTACGGCGAAAACCTCGTTAATGCGCGCGGCGGAGGCGGACGCTTTGGTGAAAATGACCAGAAGGTTTGCAAACACCACAAGCGCGTTTAGTATCTGCATCATGTAGTTGACAAGCGCGATTACTTCGCCCTGGGTCAGGTTTCCGTAATAGACCTGCTTGCCGCCGAAGAACAGAAGCGCGATAATCGCTACGTTAAGCACCGCGTAGGTAAGGGGATTGAGAAGCGCGGACAACGCGCCCACCCTTATGGATGCGCGGCTTAAGCTGTCGGCGGCTGCGTTAAAGGTACGTTTTTCGCGTTCCTCCGCGCCGAAAGCCCTTACAACCCTTGCGCCCGAAAGATTTTCGCGAGTGTAAAGCGTCACCGTATCCAGTTTAGCCTGCACCGCCTTGTATTTGGGCATCGTTGTGGTAAGAATGATAAACAGAATCACGCCGACGACAACGGCTACGGCAAGGAAGATAAGCGACAGTTTTAGGTCGATTATCATTGCCATTACTATTGATCCCACTATGATGAAGGGCGCGCGCGTAACAAGCCGTATGAACATCGCCACCGCCTGCTGGGTCTGGTTAATGTCCGCCGTAAGCCTGGTAATCAGGGAAGGGGTGGAAAACAAATCCAGTTCCCTGTACGAAAAAGTGTTTACGTGGGCGTAAAGCTCCCGCCTTAAGTTGGTGCCGAAGCCCAGCGACGCGCGAGAGGCGAAAAACTGCGCGGTAAGCGAAAACCCCAGTCCTAAAACGCCCAAAGCGATTATAATCACTCCTCCCGTTATAAGCGCCGAGTAATCGCCTTGCTGACCCTTAGGTATCGCCGTATCGATAACCCACGCCACGACAAGCGGCGTAATAAGCTCAAACACCGCTTCGACAAGTTTGAAAAACGGGCCCGAAACGGTTTTGAACCAATATCCTTTTAAAAATCTTACAAGTTTAAGCATATTCCTTTCCGTATTATTGGACTGAAATAGATTTTATCACAAAATTCCTTTCGCGTAAACATATTTTATGCAAAATTGTGTCATTCAGTGATTGACCTTATCGTCGCGGTCTGTTAAAATATATCGGAAGGAGAAAAATCGCTATAATGGATATCGTTAAATTGCTGCCCGCGGTAAAGTCTCCGGTCTGGGGCGGGCATAAAATATCCGCATGGGGCAAAAAAGGCTGCAGCGGTAAAATCGGCGAAACGTGGGAGCTTTCTTTTTTAAGCGAGGCGCCTTCGCGTATCGACGGCGGCGAATATGACGGTCAGGAACTTTTTAAGACTGCGGATAAAGCGGATATCGGTAAAGCCGCGGCTAAGTTCGGTACATTCCCCGTGCTCATTAAGTTTATCGACGCTGCGGCGGATTTGTCCGTGCAGGTGCATCCCGACGACGATTACGCCTTGAGTAAAGGCTTAGGTTACGGCAAAACCGAAATGTGGTACGTCGTGGACGCCGACGCGGGCGCAGGCATTTACCTCGGGTTTAACCGCCCCGTCAGTAAGGAAGAAGTTTACGAAATGGCTGAAAACGGCACCGTCGTTTCCGCGCTCAACTTCATTCCCGTTAAAAAAGGCGACTTTTTTTTCGTCCGTGCGGGCGTTGTCCATGCAATAGGCGCGGGCGTCACCGTTGCGGAAATTCAGCAAAGTTCCGACCTTACTTACAGGGTTTTCGACTACAACCGTTTGGGCGCCGACGGAAAGCCCAGACAGCTTCACCTTGAAGAGGCGCTTAAAGTCATGGATTTTTCCGCTTATTCGCCCGGCGTTCAAAAGATGACCGTCGGCAGTTTAAAGTGCGACGGCACAAAAAGCGCGCCCGTAAAAATTGCCGAATGTAAATATTTTTCCGTCTATAAATGCCGCGGCGGCGGTAACTTTGTTTCTCCCGACAGCTTTGTTGCCGTGATTTGCACTTACGGCAGCGGCAATATCAGCGGAAGGACTATGAAAAAA
This sequence comes from uncultured Clostridia bacterium, assembly GCA_944363615.1. Taxonomy (GTDB): domain Bacteria; phylum Bacillota; class Clostridia; order Christensenellales; family Pumilibacteraceae; genus UBA10677. Next base: position 24,672 of record CALVUQ010000017.1, read on the forward strand.
GGCGACGTTTTTTTCGTCCCCGCGGGCAAGAATTTCATTACGGACGGCGACGCGGAATACCTGATTGCGGGCGTGGAAATTTAAGGACGTTTGCACAATGGGACAGTAAATGTTGATTCTGACGTTTTTCGTTATTCGGACTTGCGTCATATTAACGGTTTTGTTAAATTTTAAATACAATAATAACAGATAAAGCGCGGCGACGCCGCAATCTGAGAGGATTAAAAATGACAACGGAACAACTTGACTCGATCGCAAGTAAATTCGATATCGACGGGGAAGTAATTTCATACGCCCCTTACGGCGACGGTCACATAAACGATACTTACCTTATCAACACCAAAAAGCGCAAATACATATTGCAGCGCATAAACAATTCCGTTTTCAAAGACGTGGATCTGTTGATGGGCAACATCGAAAAAGTGCTTAGTCACGCCAAAAAAAGCATAGTTGCTTACGGCGGCGATCCCGAACGCGAGACCATGACGCTGGTTCTTACCAAAGACGGCGAGAAGTATTACAGGTTAGGGGAAAAATATTACCGCGTTTATGTTTTCATCGACAAAACCGTATCGCTTAACCTTGCGCGCACAAACGAGGATTTTTACCAAAGCGGCGTGGGCTTCGGTAAATTCGCGCGGCTTTTAAGCGGCTTCGACGCGGACGAAATTCACGACGTTATTCCCGATTTTCACAATACCCGCGTGCGTTTTGCCAATTTCGTGCGCACTCTTGATAAGGACGCGCTTAACCGCGCGGCGGAGTGCAAAAACGAAATCGATTTTGTGTTTAAGCGCGAAAAGCTTTGCGGAAAGCTGGTCGACATGCTTAATAGCGGCGAGATGAAAAGCCGCGTGACCCACAACGACACAAAGCTTAACAATGTGCTTCTGGACGAAAAAACGGGCAAAGCCGTCGCCGTCATTGACCTTGACACCGTAATGAAGGGAAGTACCTGCTACGACTTCGGCGACTCGGTAAGATTCGGGTGCAGCACCGCCATCGAGGACGAGGAAGACCTTTCTAAAGTTCATTTTTCTCTGCCCCTTTTCGAGGTGTATTCAAGGGGTTTTCTGGGCGCTCTTGAAGGCGCTTTGACGGATACGGAGGTTAAAAACATGTCGTTAGGGTCCGTGATGATGACGCTTGAATGCGGTATGAGGTTTCTGACCGACTATCTCGACGGGGACAATTACTTCAAAATTTCCAAGGATAAACACAACCTTATTCGTTGCCGTACTCAGTTCCGTCTGGTGGAGGAAATGGAACGCGATTACGACAAAATGCTGGCGATTGTCGATAAGTATGCGTAATGCGTTTGCGGTATTCCGATATTTGCGTTAAATGCGCGTCAAATCTTTTTCCTGCGGCTTTCAAGTTGCGATATTCTGTTTTTGGCGCTATAATATAAAAAACATTATAAGTTCGGGGGTATATTATGGTAAATCTGGGACAATCAACCGAAAATATTTTAGTGGCGGGTCATCGCGGAATATGCGCCCTGTATCCCGAAAACACAATGGTTTCCTTTCGCGCCGCGCTGGAAGCGGACGTGGACAACATCGAAATGGACCTTAACGTCACGCGCGACGGCAGGCTTGTCGTAATTCACGACACCACGCTTGACCGCACTACGGACAAGACGGGTAAGGTGCGCGATTATACTTTCGACGAAATCAAGTCCTGCGACGCAGGCGGAAAGTTCGATAAAAAATTCAAAGGAGAAAGAATACCTTCTTTCGAGGAGTTTCTTCAGCTTGTCGCGCCCACGCGCATTTCGCTTAACGTAGAAATTAAGGATTACACCTTCGAGTGCGCCGACAAGGCGGTGGCGCTGCTGCTTAAATACGGCTTTAAGGACAGGTTTGTCATAACTTCTTTCGACGCAAACATAACGCAGTACGTCCATCAGGTGCTGGGATTTCCCACGCAGGGTTTTCCCCTCGACAAAATGCACAACGCCTCAAACGACACTTACAAGCATTTGTCCGCCGTCGGCATGGGCAGTTGGTGGATAGACACCGCTCCGTCCGCCGCCGAATACCGTAAAATGGGCATCGATTACTGGACGTGGTGCCCCGACACGGAAGAAGAGGTAATACGTCATATCGCCGCGGGTGCAAGCCTTATGACCTGCAACAATCCTTTCCCAGCGCTTAAAGTGCTTAAGGAAAGGGGTTTGCATAAGTAATCTTTTCTTGCGGCAAGAGTAAATCCGTGTTTGTCCGTGAAAAATAATTGCTTTTCGTTTGTTTTAAGTTTTCAGTAAAAAAGCTGTGATTCCGCGACTTGAATTTATAAATCCCGATTTTCAAAGTTGCGCGTAAAATCTTTCCGTCAGCCTGTTTTTCTGGCAACATTTTTTGCGGATTTATCTTGTTTATGCGTAAAATCAAAAAAACTTCGGGTTTTGCTTACGGCTGCGATAAATTTATTCGGAAAGTCATTACGATGACGTTAAACAATGCGTCCGAAGCCCGAGTAAAAATTTAAAAGTAAATAATAAAAAAAAGGACGGAGGAACAAAAATCCTCTGTCCTTTTCGCGTATAACCGCTTTACATACTGCGGTTACAGTAAAGTCTTTTGTAAATGTTGGAAGTGGAGGGGGTAAGCAGCATGTATTCGTCTTTTGAAAGGCTGTTGAAGTCCGCGCCGAAACAAGAGCAATATTCTTTTATAAGGGGCAGAATTTCGCTTTTGTCGGCATTGGTTTTCACGTCCACCTGAGGGGGCAGGTCGCGAGGCATGTGGCGGGTACGGATGTAAATTTTACCGCCGTACTGACCCGTAGCGCAAAACGCGCCTACCGGGCACTCGTTTTCGTACCCGATGCCCAAAACGAGTATGATGCCGCCCGCCTGGTACTCGCCCAGAAAGTCGCCTGTTTTGCCGCCCACTATGATTTTGGGGATGTGCTTGCCGTATTCCTTCATGTGGATGCCCACTCTGAACCCTGCGTCGCCTTCCACCATGACGGTGCCGCCGCGCATGGCGTAGCCTATCGTGTCGCCCGCGTGGCCGTAAACGGTTATAGAGCCGGAATTCATTGTGTCGCCCGTGGCGTCCTGAGCGTTACCGTACACCTTTATGTCGGTGTTGCTGAGGTATGCGCCCAAAGCGTTTCCCGCAACTCCGTATATGACGATTTCCTTGTTTTCCGCTCCGCTTCCGATGTAGCGTTGACCAAGTACGTTTTTGATGATTATTTTTTTGTCGTTGCTTGCTTTGACGGCAGCGTTAAGCTGATCAAACAGCATATTTTCAGCGTTAATTTCCATTTTCAATGCTCCTGTAAATCGCGTTCAGCGGTCAAGTTTTTCGCGGCGGACCGTCTTCGGGAAGAAGGCAAGCTCGGGTAAAAGAGTCATCGCCTTGAAGTCGACGGTGTCCAGCGGCACGCGTTCCCTTATAAGTGACAGCAGTATGCCCGCGCGGTCGTAATTCCCGATAAGGATAAAGCCCGTAAGGCGGTTGTCTTTGACGAAAAACCGTTTTATGAAATCTTCGCCCTTTTGTTCCAGCATTGCGCCCTGAGTGCTGCCTGCCGACAGAACGTGAACGCCGAAAAATCCGATGGAGTTAAGCGGAACCAGGTTGCATATTTCCCTGTCGTCGCCCGACATGTTAAAGCCTGCCGTTTCGCCCTGAAGGTAAGCGTTGGGAAGCACCGCCATTATTTTGTCGGCGCCGCTGCTTGCGTCGTGGCTAACGGTGCAGTCGCCCGCGGCGTAAACGTCGGGAAGAGAAGTGCGCTGTTTTAAGTCGGTTACGATTCCGCGGTTTATTTTTCCGCCCGCGTCGGCAACCAGGCTTACGTTGGGTTTTACGCCCACCGCGGTCACCAGAACGTCGAATTCGACTTTGACGCCGCCGTCGGTCACGCAGTAATTTTCGTGAAACTCCTTTACCTTGTCGTTAAGGACAAGTCTGACGCCCTTTTCATCGATCTTCTTGCTTACGATTTTCGCGCAATCCTCGTCAAGGACGGAGGACAGCACGCGATCGGCAAGATCTATGACCGTTATGTCATGCGTAATTTCGTATGCGCCTTCCATGCACTTAAGCCCGATAAGGCCCGCGCCGATAATCAGAAGGCGAGTATCAGGCTTTAGCGCGGCTTTCAGTTTTCTGGCGTCTTCTATGGTGTAGAAAGTAAACTTTTCGCGCACTTCGTCAAGCCCGTTTGCGGGCGGCACGAAAGGCACGGATCCCGTGGCCACTAAAAGCTTGTCGTAAGATACGCTTTCCCCGTCGGAAAGATAAACTTTTTTGCCCGAAGGATCGATTTTCTCCGCTTTTACGCCGTCTTTAAGGGTTATATTCAGTTTTTCGTAAAAATCGGCGGGGCGGTAGGGAAGAGTTTCGTCCGTGGTGACGCCCTGCAGATAATACGATATGAGCGGGCGTCCGTAAGCGGCGCCTTTTTCCTCCGATATTATCGTCAAAGAGCCCTTTTTGTCCGTTTTGCGTATTGCTTCCGCCGCCGCAATGCCCGCGGTGGAATTTCCTATAATTACGTATTTGCTCATTTTCAACGCTCCTCGTAGACTATGGCGCGGTTGGGACAATGCTGAACGCAGGAGGGTACGCCTCCCGTTTTAAGGCAAAGGTCGCATTTTTTTACGGCTTTTCCCTCGTCCATTCTTATAGCGCCGAAGGGACATACCAATACGCAGGTGTGGCAACCCACGCACTTGGATTCGTCCACAAGCACCGTGCCGTCCGCTTGCTTGCTGAGCGCGCCCGATATGCAGCTTTTGACGCATATGGCGTCGTCACAATGACGGCAGGCGACGGCAAACGTAATCTTGTCGTTTTCTTCGACGACTATGCGCGGGACGGGCGGTTTTTGCAGGTTAAAAGCGTCGGGCATGTATTTTTCGCCGCTGTGCGAAAACGCGCACCAATACTCGCAAAGCCTGCAGCCTAAGCATTTATCTTCGTTTACGTGTACTTTTTTCATCTTTGTAACCTCTTTTTATTCGCCCGCGTGTTTGATGCCCAAGATGTCCAGCTCTTTCTGCGTAAGCCCTATGCCGCGCAGCATAAGTCTGTTGCCTCTTAAAGCTTCGATGGAGTTGATGCCCATGCCGCCCATCATTTCCTTGATTTCGTGCGTCCACGCCGTCACAAGGTTGACAAGCCGTTTGTATCCGATCTCGGGATTAAGCCTTTTGTAAAGTTCGGGCTTCTGGGTGGCAATGCCCCAGTTGCATTTTCCCGTATGGCAGGAGCGGCAAAGATGACATCCTAGCGCCAGAAGAGCGGGGGTGGCGATATATACCGCATCCGCGCCGAGAGCAATGGCTTTTACGACGTCCGCGCTGGAGCGTACCGAGCCGCCCGCCACCACGGAGACGTTGCTTCTAATTCCTTCTTCGCGCAGTCTTTCGTCCACGGAGGCAAGCGCAAGTTCTATGGGTATGCCCACGTTATCCCTTATGCGCGTGGGCGCCGCGCCCGTGCCGCCCCTGAATCCGTCGATGGCGATGATGTCCGCGCCGCTTCTCGCGATACCGCTTGCAATGGCGGCAATGTTGTGCACCGCCGCTATTTTTACGATGACGGGTTTTTTGTAGTCCGTCGCCTCTTTAAGCGAAAATACAAGCTGGCGCAGGTCCTCTATGCTGTATATGTCATGATGCGGAGCGGGGGAAATGGCGTCCGAGCCTTCCGGAATCATTCGCGTTTTTGCAACGTCCGCGCCGATTTTGGCGCCCGGGAGATGTCCGCCGATACCGGGCTTGGCGCCCTGACCGATTTTGATTTCTATCGCAGCGCCCGCGTTGAGATAGCGCTCGTGCACGCCGAACCTTCCCGACGCCACCTGAACGATGGTGTTTTTGCCGTATTTATAAAAGTCCTCGTTAAGACCGCCTTCGCCCGTGTTGTAGTAAATTCCAAGCTCCTCCGCGGCGCGGGCAAGACACTCGTGCGCGTTTTTGGATATGGAGCCGTAACTCATCGCCGAAAACATTATGGGCGTTTCCAGCTGAAGCCCGGGGTAGTGGCGTATCATAAGCTTACCGGTTTTGTCGTAGGAAACATCCTCGCATTTTTTCCCGAGGTAAGTGCGCGTTTCCATGGGCTCGCGCAGCGGGTCTATGGACGGGTTGGTCACCTGAGAGGCGTTTATCAGCATTTTGTCCCAATAGACGGGATATTCTTTGGGCGTACCCATGGAGGACAAAAGAACGCCGCCCGTGTCCGCCTGTGCGTATATATCCTTGATTATGCTTTCGGTGTAATTGGCGCTGGGTTTGAAGCAGTGATCCGTTTTAACTATTTTCAACGCGCGCGTTGGACAAAGCGTGACGCACCTGTGGCAGTTGACGCACTTGGTTTCGTCCGCAAGCATCTGGTTCCGTTTCTCGTCAAAGAAGTGCACTTCGTTGGCGCACTGTCTTTCGCATACTCTGCATCGTATGCATCTGTCGTTATTTCTGACTACTTCATAGTCAGGCTGTAAATAATTTATCGCCATATTCTATTTCTCCAAAGTCGCAAATACGGGTTCGCCGCCGCCGGGGCTCCAGATACGGTCGGGGTTGCTGCAGATTGCTTTTATCGCGCATTCTTCGCTTGCCACGAAAAGCACGTCGTCTTTTTCCGCCACCACCATGCTTCTCAGTTTCAGTCTGTCGTTAAGCGCCATTATTCCGTCTTTGAACCCTAATATTATACTGAACGGTCCCGTTATCAGCAGCGAGGAAAACGCTTTTCTCAGGTCGGTCAGCCTTTCGCGTTCCGGGTCGGGAAGCGCCTCTATCTGCTGCCAGAACGGCGGTGCGATTACGCGCGCAGTGTCTTCAAGCGACAGCCCCTTTTTACGGTTAAGGAAATCTATTATGTATGTTATGACTTCCGTATCGGTCAGCAGCGTGCATTTGTAGCCGTAACTTTCGATATATCTGCGGTTAGCGTCGTAACTGGATATCTCGCCGTTGTGCACTATCGTGTAGTCAAGCAGCGAAAAGGGGTGCGCGCCGCCCCACCAGCCGGGAGTGTTGGTAGGATATCTTCCGTGCGCGGTCCAGGCATGCCCTTTGTATTCGTCCAGTCGGTAAAATTCGCCCACGTCCTCGGGGTAGCCCACCGCCTTGAATACTCCCATGTTTTTCCCGCTGGAAAATACGTACGCGCCGTCTATGCCGATATTGATGTTTATGACGCATTTGACCACAAACTCCTGTTCCTCCAGCTGGGAGGAGGCAAGCTTTGTGGGCAGCGGCGAAACGAAATACCGCCATATAAGCGGCTCGTTCACGATGTTTTTGTGCTTGCGCGTGGGAATGCGCGACAGGTTAACTATGTCGAAATGCTCGTTGAGAAACTGTTCGGTCTTCTCGCGGGCGCGCATGTCGTTGTAAAAGACGTGCAGCGCATACTGATCCTTATATTCGGGATAAATGCCGTAACCCGCAAAGCCGCCGCCCAGTCCGTTTGAGCGGTCGTGCATGTACGAAATGGACTGTACGATTTTGTCGCCCGACACTCGGTTGCCTTTCTTGGAAAAAAAGCCGCTTATTGCGCAGCCCGACGGTATTCTTGCGTTACCTTCAATGTATTTTTCCGGGATGTCTTTCATGGTGAAACTGTTCCTTTTAAGTATAATAAAGAAAAAAAGGCATCGCAAAAAAATGCGACACCTTTGTCATCGGTAAAATACTAACACACCCGCGATGCTTTTGTCAAATGAATTTTAAATTTTTTTTGTAGGAAGACAAAAATTTTTTTGTTAAAAACGCGTTTTTTTACCGATAAACTCATTGTTTTTTTACTTTTTTTAGCCGCCGTCGGGTTTCAGTATCGCCGTGATTTAACGGGTGGAAGGGGGCCTCCTTTCGGCTTCTTCCCCTTTTTCACGGATATATTTGGCGAAAAGCATAAGGAGCATTTTTATATAGTTAGGTTTGATGCCGATAAGTCCCGGTTTACGCCGCGGAAATATATAAAAAAGGCTCGGTTATTGCGTATCGGGCCTTATCTGCCGCCGAATAAAAGCTTATTTTGATTCGCGGCGTTTATTCTTCTTTACTTTCGTGGCGTTTGATGTTAAAATATCCGACGTAGCGGAGGAATCGGTTTATGTCGGATAATTCTTTGCAGAAGGAAGTAAGACGCGCCACGGACGACATCGGCGCGATCAGGACGGATATCTATCTCGTCAAAAAATGGCAGGCCGCCTGGATCCTGGGCTTTGCCTGTATTATGCTTGTCGGGCTTATAATGCAGCTTGTCACGGCTAATCTCACCGTGCGCACCGTCGGGATTCTTCTTATCGTCGCGGGCGCCTTGGCCGTCCTTGTCGTTTATATCGTCATGCGCTTGCGCGGACCACTCAACTATACCGTTTATTATTACCGCGGCAAAGAAGGTACGGAATTCGTCCTTCAGGTCATAAGCCGCAAATGGGTTATCCTTTCCTGCGACGGAAAGGTTCTCGAGTACGACCGCCGCAACGTCAAAAGACGCGACGCCCTGTACGGGACGGCTCAGCCCTGGGACTGGTTTAAGTCCGCCACCTTCCTTAACGCGGAAGATAAGGGCAGGGACAGGCTTTTTACCGGCGTGTGCACCGTTAACGGCAAAGAAACAAAGGCAATGCTGTCGTTAAGGGATTCGGTTATCGACTATGCGGAAGCGTGCGGCGTTCGCATGCGGTATTTCGACGTCAACTCGCTTAAAGGCAAAGTAACCGTCCCCTCGAAGCTTTATCGCGCCGCGGTTAAAGCGGGCGCCAAGATGGAAAAAGCGGAATTCATTCAGCCCGAAAGCAGATAAACCTTTCCAAATCAGCCCGTTCTCACTTTAAATAACCAACGAAACAAAGCTAATTTGGATAAATGGCGGAATCGACGGCTCAGGTTTTGTTCTGCTGTTCTCGCTAAGTCGGTTTTAAGCCTTTCAAGTCGGCTTTCGTCAGCGTTTTCCGCGTTTTTCGGGGCTCGCCGTTTTGTACGGATAAACAATTGCGGCTTTGTAAAAATTGCAAAAATGCTTTAAAATGACGATTGCAAAAAGTTGACAAGCTTTTCGTAATAAGATATAATTTAATGGTTAGTCGGGTTGCGGCCTTTATGTCGGCAACCGTCGGCAAATTTTTGCGGGGAGGCCTTATATGAAACTCATCTGTAATGGTAGCGATCTTGCGGACGCGGTCGGCAAAGTTTACAAGGCCGTTTCCGCGCGCACGACTAATCCCGTTCTCGAGGGGATTAAAATCAAGGCGGAAAACGGTACGCTTAAGCTTACCGCCACGGACCTTGAGCTTGCTATCGAGAAAATCATCGTCGCCGATGTCAAAATCGAGGGCGAAACCGTTGTCCCCGGCAGATTTTTTGCCGAGTTCGTCAAAAAGCTCACTCAGGAGCAGATAGAGCTGTCATTAAACGACTCCAATCGGCTTAAGATCAAATACACCGATTCGGAAGGGGAGCTTCAGTGCTTAAGCGCGGACGATTATCCCGTCATCAAGGAGCTTTCCGACGCGCAGAAGTTCGTTATCGTCAAAAACGAGCTTAAGGACCTTGTCAACAAAGTCGCGTTCTCCGTCGCCACCGACGACGCGCGTCCCATGCTGAAGGGCGTACTTTTGGAAATTGACGAAGTTACGCTTACCGCAGTCGCGCTTGACGGCTACCGCATGGCTAAATGCGTTAAACCCATCGAAAAAACTTCCGCCATGATGCACGCGCTTGTGCCTGCACGCTGTCTTACCGAAATCGCAAGGCTTATCGACGACTCGACCGATCCCGTAGAAGTCTGTATTCAGAAAAATTACCTTTCCGTGGATCTCGAGCATACTCGCATCACTACAAGACTTCTCGACCTCGATTTCATCAACTATAAGCAGATTATTCCCGCTTACTTCGAAACTATCGCCACGCTTCCCAAAGACCAGTTTGAGGCCGCTCTCGAAAGGGCAATACTCCTTTCCCGCTCCGATAAAAGCAACCTCGTTCGCTTTGACCTCAGGGAAAACGTCATGCAGCTTTCAAGTAACAGCGAAATCGGTAACATTACCGAGAAAATCTTTATCAAACTGGATGGCAAAGACCTCTCCATCGCGTTCAACGCCCGTTATTTTACCGAGGTTCTGCGCTATATCGACAGCGAAAGCATCATGATTAAATTCACCGACTCCGTTTCGCCGTGCATTATCGTTCCCACCGGCGCGCTTGAAGACTTCATGTACCTCATTCTGCCCGTGAGAATGCAAAACTGAATAAAAAAGCACCCGCGCCGTAAAACGCGCGATTGTGCTGATGTGGCTCAGTTGGTAGAGCAGCTGATTCGTAATCAGCAGGTCGGGGGTTCAAGTCCCCCCATCAGCTCCA
>CALVUQ010000018.1 GCA_944363615.1 uncultured Clostridia bacterium
AGTGAGTTGCGATATGATACGGATAGTTGTAATTATACGGGGAGAAGCAAGGAGAATAATCGAAAGGCGTTAGAAAACAAAATAATCTTATATAAATAAACCTAATAGGATTTTGGGAAGAAGATAAGGTTTAACTGCCGTAAAATACACAGGGGAAGCGGATTAAAAGGATATCGCCTTAGAACAGGAAGGCGAGACTGCAAGAGAAAACGGAAAGGAATAAAAAGCGGTGCAAAAACGGTTGCGTTAAAAATTATAAAGATATATAATGATGTGCGGAATTTCGGTAAACGGAGCACTAATGAAAAGAGTCAATGACCTTGGAAACGATAAGATGTTTCCGCTTATATTAAGGCTGGTAATTCCTTCGATGTTGGCTCAGCTTGTAAACGTGCTGTACGGTATAGTGGACAGGATATTTATAAGCCGTATGGCGGACGGCGAGCTTGCTCTTGCGGGAGTGGGAGTATGCGGGCCGATAGTAACGCTTATAACAAGTTTCAGTTTTTTGCTTGGGCTGGGCGGAGCGCCTTTGCTTGCAATGAAACTGGGCGAAGGGGACAAGAGTACCGGCGAAAAGATATTGTTCAATTGCTTTTTCGCGTTGATAGTGGTGGCGGTAACGTTGGCCGCGTTTTTTTTGATATTCAAAAAACCTTTGTTGTTTGCGTTCGGCGCAAGTGAAGACACCATAGCGTACGCGGAAGAATATCTTACGATATATCTGTTCGGCAGCGTATTCGCGTTGTTAAGCGTGGGGCTTAACAATTTTATAACGGCGCAGGGGTTCAGTAAGACCGCCATGGGGACGGTTGTGATAGGCGCGGCGATTAACGTGGCGCTTGACCCGATTTTTATTTTCACGTTTTCCATGGGAACTAAAGGCGCGGCCGTCGCAACGGTAATAGCACAGTTTTTCTCCTGCGCGTGGGCGGTGGCGTTTCTGATTCTGTCCAAGAAGGCGGACGTCAGACTTAGGATTCAGCGGCTTTCCGCTAAAATTATGGGGCGTGTGATGAAGCTGGGATTTTCGCCGTTTGTGATAATCGCGACGGACAGCGTGTTGTTTATCGTACTCAATTCCGTACTGCAGCGCACGGGCGGGGCGGACGGAGACGTGTTTGTGGCGGCGGCGACGATAGTGGTAAGTTACATGCAGATGATAACGATGCCCATGGGGGGACTTACGATGGCATGCCAGCCCGTAGTAAGCTTTAACTTCGGCGCGCGTAAATCGCAAAGGGTAAAACGCGCCGTGCTGGACGCGCTTATCGTATGTCTTGTGTTTACGGTAATCATGACCGTAGTGTCGCAATTTCTGCCGCAGTATTTCGTGCGTATTTTTTCGGATGACGCCGCAGTAAGCGCGGTCGCGGTGCGCGGAATGCGCGTCTATACCGCGGGAATAATAATTCTGTCGGTGCAATATGTGGCGGTGGATTTGCTTATAGCGTTGGGCGTAATAGGTCCCGCGACTTTTTTGTCGATGTTCCGTAAAATAGCGATAATTACGCTTACAGCGGTGCTTCCGCTTTACCTGGGCAGCTTTGCCGCGTTCTACGCCGAGCCCTTAATAGATACTTTAAGCGGGATTCTGGCAGGGTTCGTATTTTGCGCCGTGTTCTTCAAGACCTTGAGAAAACACGACGCTCCCCTTGCGGCCCCGTCGGCAGAAGCCTTTAAGGAAAAACGCGACGACGTTAAGAAGGGTGCCGAAAAAGCCTGAGCCTGGGGGCAGCGAAGTTCGTTCCGCTGAGGCAGTCTTTATTAAACCTTAAATTGTCTGAAAAATAAAAAACTCCTCGATTTTGTCGTCATAAAAGCGCTTAAAGCGCCGTACGACAAAAAAAACGGGGAGTTTTGATTTTAATCTTAGGATTTTAAGAAAATGTTGAGTTGACTACTGAAATACCATGCGGGTAAGCGCTGCAATGTAAGCCGGGGGAAAGCGGTAACTATAATTTTTACGGCTTAGGTCGGATTTACTTCAGCTTTTAAGGTTGCCGTTTTTGGCGTTTTCAATGCCCTTAAGCATCATAAGCGCGGGCTCGAATTTCGGGTCCGCCTCAAGACAAGCCTTAAAGTCCGCTTCGGCGCCTTCAGGGTCGTTCATTCCAAGACGGGTAAGCGCGCGGTAGTAGAGAAAGTAATTGTATTTTTTAAGCGGATTTTTAAAAGCCTCGTTAATGATGCGGTAATTGTCCGATAACAGTTTTACTCTGGTTTCGAAGTCGGCGGAAGGAGCCATCGACATTCTTGCCGAAATGTTGAGAAGCAGAATCTCCTCATCGTCGGGAAAGGAGTCCAGCAGTTTTTCGGTGCCGCTGAGCGCGTAGGAGTAGTCGCCCAAAGCCAGCGCCCGCTGATATTTGGCGGTTTCGCGGCTGATGCCTTTTTCGTTTTTTTCGCATTTCCATTCCACAAACGGGCGGTACCAGTCGGCGACAAGCGGATCTTCGCCGTTGAGTTCCGCCGCGGTGCAGCAGATATTGTCGCCGTATCGCGCCGAGTTTACTGCGGCAAAAACTTCGGGCGTATGAATTTTAGCCTTAAGGCTGTCGTAAAGGTCGTGCTCCACCGGCGCGCCCATCAGGAAAACGTAGGGGAAGTAGACAAACCACATTGCTTTAAGTTCCGCCGTGGCGGTGTTAAGACTGACGCACGCGCAAGGCATCTCGTAAAGAGTGAGTTTTTCGGGAAGAGTTGCGTTCTCTCCGCTTATTTCGCCGCTTTTTACCTTATGTGCCCATAAAGGCGAACCCGCGTCGAATTTATATGCGGTATTTCCGTTTTTGTCCTTGACTTCGTAAACGTGTTCGAAGTTTTTTGCCGTTTCGTCCGCGGTGTAGAAGGAACACCCGTACTTTACAAGGGTTTTTGAAAGCCGTTTAAGCTCCTTAAGATCAAAAAGGCATCTATAAGAGTAAAGCGAGAAAAGCAGATTGCGTTTTTCGCGGTAGCTTAAATCCGACCTGTCCGTGCAGGAGTAGCTTAATTTTATAAGGTAGTCAAGCCCTTTAGTGTCGTCTGAGGCAGCTTCTTCCTCGTTTTGTTCCGCGACGTCGTTAATCAAGGCGGCGTCTTTTTCTTTTTCGTCCATATTGAAAAGTCCTGAAAAAATTATTTTATGTCCTGATTGCGGGCTTTTGCGGCATATTTACGCCTTTGCAAGCCTTTTGTAAGTCCGTTAATGCCCGTTTTGCGGCCCTTTATCTCTTTTTGCCGAAGTTAAGGGGATGAGAGCCGTACCGATGTTCGGGTATGGAGGCGATAAGCGCAAAATCCTCTTCGTCCAGCTCAAACGAGAATATGTCGGCGTTTTCGCGGATACGGTCTGCGTGCACCGATTTGGGAAGGGGCAGAATACCGCGCTGCAGTTCCCACCTGAGGCATACCTGGGACGCCGTGACGTTGTGTTTCTTTGCAACGGCGGCAAGCTGAGGATTTTTGTCCGCCTCGCCTTTAAGAATGGGACGCCATGCTTCCACGACAATGCCGCGACTAAAGCAGTAATCCACGGTTTCGTCCTGCCTAAGCGCGGGATGAAGCTCTATCTGATTGACGGCGGGCGTCATGCCGCTTTCCTCGATAAGGTAGTCGATATGTTCGGGCAGGAAATTGCTTACGCCTGCGGAACGGATCAGTTTCTGAGCCTTAAGTTCGGCAAAAGCTTTCCAGGTGCCCTTGTTAAGTTCGCGGTAATCATGCTCGTGTCCTGCGGGTATGGGCCAGTGGATAAGGTAAAGATTGACGTAACCCAGCCCCAGATTTTTATAGCTTTTTTCAAAAGCGCGCATTGTGTTGTCGTAGCCCTGGTCGTCGTTCCACACCTTGGTGGTGACGAATACGTCGTCGCGGTTAACGCCGCTGTCGCGTATTGCCTCGCCCACGGACCGTTCGTTACCGTAGAAAGCGGCAGTGTCCACGTGGCGGTAACCCGTTTTAAGCGCCTCGCGCACGGCGTCGTAGCATTCTTGTCCGTCGCGGCTAAGGAAAGTCCCGAACCCCACGCAGGGAATGGTAAAGCCGTCGTTAAGCTTGTAAACGTCGGATAAACTTTTCATCTTTATATCCTCCTTTTTCTTTAAATTATATCAAAGGCGGGGGTTAAGGTCAAATCTTTTGTCCCGATTAACGGTTGCAAAATATTCCGTAAAATTGTATAATGTATCGGTAAGGGCGGAAAATAGCGTCAATAATCGCTTTTTCACGATTTGTTCACGCGTTAGTAATCGCTTTTTCCTAAGTGTGAATTATAATGTTAAGAAAGGTCGGCGCGAACTGCGCTTTTGCGGCCTTAAGTAAAGGGGAGATTTTATATGGCAAAGATTCTGATTGTCGACGACGAGGAAAAAATCCGCACGGTACTGAAAGAGTATGCCGAGTTCGAGGGGCACGAGTGCGACGAGGCGGAAGACGGCATGCAGGCCGTTTCCATGGCAAAAAGCGGTAATTACGATATTATAATCATGGACGTCATGATGCCCAAACTGGACGGCTATTATGCGGTAAAGGAAATACGCAAATTCAGTTCCGTACCCGTGATAATGCTGTCTGCCAGAGTGGAAGAATACGACCGCCTTTTCGGTTTCGAAGTGGGCGTGGACGACTACGTTACCAAGCCCTTTTCGCCGAAGGAGGTCATGGCGCGCATTGCGGCAGTGCTTAAGCGCAGCAAGCCCGCAAAAACTTCCTCCATCGTGTCGGACGGACTGGAAATCGACATGGCGGGCAGAAACGTTTACGTCGACGGCGAGAAAGTCAATATGACGCCCAAAGAGTACGAGCTGCTTTTTTATCTTGCCGAAAACAAGGGTATCGCCATCTCGCGCGAACAGCTTTTAAGCAACGTCTGGGGTTATGATTTTTACGGCGACGACCGTACGGTTGACACTCACATCAAGATGTTGCGCTCTTCTTTGGGGAAATACCGCGACAAAATTGTCACGCTGAGGGGCTTAGGGTATAAAATAGAGCTTTAGATTGTCTTAAAGCGAGGTTTTGCGTTACGGATAACAAAAAACAAAAACACCGCGGCAGTCTTATGTACCGCACATGGCTGTACTTTATCGGCATGACCATCGTCGTGCTGGCTTTTTTGTGGACTACCGAGGTCATATTTTTCAAAGCCTACTACCAGGAAATGAAGGAACACGAAATAAGCAAGGCCTGCGCCACCGTTGTCGACCGTTTTACCGGCGTCGTGGACGAGGATTTCGTCCGCTCGATCGAAGGGACGATAAATTCCAATTCCCTGATATTCGCCATGTTTACCATAGACGACGGCACGCCCGTTTCGGAAGCGGATAAGGACGATATCCATATTCTGCTTTATAAGGACCCCGTAAGCTGGCAGT
Organism: uncultured Clostridia bacterium; assembly: GCA_944363615.1. Taxonomy (GTDB): domain Bacteria; phylum Bacillota; class Clostridia; order Christensenellales; family Pumilibacteraceae; genus UBA10677. The sequence continues at coordinate 5,358 of CALVUQ010000018.1, forward strand.
TCGACGAAAATTCCTTAGGCGGACAAAGCGAATTCGGCGCCGATTTCAAGCCCGAAAAGGAATATTTTCTGCTTGCCAGCGAAAACGGCGATAAACCGTTTTTCTATAGGGTACGCAGGGACAAATCTGATTCCTATACGTTTGTAACGGGCACAAGAAAAATGACCACGTCGGGCGTGGTTTATTTCTATTCGTCCTATATGATGGTGCCCATGGACATCACAATAGCGCTTCTTGCCAATCAGCTTGTGCTTGTTACCTGCATTTGCGTAATAGTTTCCGTGCTTCTTTCCTACGCGCTTTCCAAAAACATCACCCGACCCATTACGGAATTCGCCGCTACCGCCGCGCTTTTGGGCAAAGGCGAAAAAGTTAAGTTCGCTTCCACCGGTTACAACGAGTTTGACGAGCTTGCCAAAGCCCTCAACCATTCCGCCGAAGAACTGGAAAAAACGGAAAAGCTGCGGCGCGATTTCCTTGCAAACGTCAGCCACGATTTAAGGACTCCGCTTACCATGGTAAAAGCCTACGCCGAAATGATTCGCGACATTTCGGGCGGCGACGCTAAAAAGCGCTCCGAGCACTGCCGCGTAATAATCGACGAAGTGGACAGACTTACTTTGCTGGTCAACGACTTACTGGATTTGTCCAAACTTCAGGCGGGCACGCGCGAGCCCGAGTTCAAACGCGTTAACCTCAGCGATATCGTCAAATACGTCATGGAAAGATTTTCCATTCTGTCCACGCGCGACGGATATAATTTCGTTCTGGACCTTGACGAAAACTGCTTCGTCGAGTGCGACGAACGTATGGTGGAACAGATTTTCTACAATCTTATCGGCAACGCGGTCAGCTACACTGGGGCAGACAAAAAGGTCACGGTGCGCGTAAAACGCACGGGCGAAAAGGTACGCGTGGAAATCGGAGACACGGGAAGGGGAATAGCTCCGTCCGAAAGGGATAAAATCTGGGACAGATATTACCGTTCCAGCCAGGCCAAGCGTGCCGTCGTGGGCAGTGGAATCGGACTGTCGATAGTTAAAAATCTGCTGATACTGCATAAGGCGGAGTTCGGCATAGATTCGGTGATAAACAACGGCTCCACTTTCTGGTTTATGCTGCCGTATAAAAACGCGCCGTCCCGGGAAACAGCGCCCGCCGCGGAAGAGGAAAAGCCGCCGCGCAGAAAAAGCAAATCGCAGTAAATTCCGTGCGCCGAAATAAACCGATATCGGCAGTAACTTCGGTAAAAATCCGTTTTTCCTCCGTGGGGAGGGAAGAAAAGGGGCGCGGAAAGATCTTAAATTCTGCTTTGCGCGGATTTTAAAAGTTTTTAATTCCCTTATCATAATGTTATCACATTTCACGGCTATACTTCATCGTAGATATAAGAACCTTATATCTCTCACATTTCTTCCTTTATTTAAATAGGAAAACCGTCCCTGTTCCCGGGGACGGTTTTCCGTTAAGCAGTTTTCGTGGGGTTTTAATTAATCTGTACAAGTCTTTTTGAAAACAGCTTTTTTACTGCAAGCTGTTTTTCCACTTTCAGTCGCGGTCGTAAAAATCTTCTACGTCTTCGTTTTCGGCGTAAGTTTTAAGATTGGTTTCGGGTTTGTCGGCTTCTGTTTCCGTCTTTTTGTCTTCGTTCGCGTTTTCCTCTTCTTTAAGTTCGTCCTCAAGCGGGATAAATTCAAGCGATTTGTCGTAAACTTTAAATGAAACGTCTTTTATGAAGAAAGCGCAGATCGCCGCTGCCAAAGAAGTTACCGCCAGACCGAACGAATGCCACGAAAAAGCGTAAATCAAAAAACAGATGTGCAGCAGCGCGCACGCGGCATAAAGATAAAACTGCCATTCGATTACAGAGTAGGTGTGTTTTTCAAAACCCAGTTTAGGCTGATTGTTTTTGTAAATGACCTTCTGTATCCGATATCGGGTAAAGGAAAATATAAAGGCAACAACGCTTAAGACTGCGGTGAAAATCATGATCAGTACGTAAAGCGATATAAGCGGAAGATAATTTTTCTCGTCAAAAACGCGCATCGCTTCCGATTTAAGCACAAGCGGCGGGATTATAAACAGAATCAAAGCCGCAACGTACAGCATCGTACGCAAATTCTGGGCGGACTTAAGCTCCTTTTCGCTTTTGCCGCAAATGTATTTGCCTTGTAACTTATCTTTTTTGTCGTTCATATATTCAGTATAGCACCGCGAAAAACTTCAGTAAAGAGAAAAGAGGGCCGAAAAACGTTTTTTTTCTTTACAAAGTCTTCGATAGGTGGTATAATTCAGTATACAGTTAAATAAAGGAGGTATATAAAATATGGCTAAAAGCGATTATTTCGGATTGGGTTATCTTATCAGCGTGATTCTTGCGATTATTCCCGTGACTTCCTGGATTTGCGGCGCAATCACCAGATTCGGCGAGGGTAAGATTATTGCGGGAATTCTTCGTCTGGTGTTGGGATGGAACATTATTTGGATTGTCGACCTCATCCTTATGATATTAAGTAAACACATTCTTCGTCTGTTGCCCATTTAATTCGCAGTCTGAAATCGATAAAACGGCGGGGTCCGATATTCGCGGCTCCGCTTTTTATTTTAACTGATGACGTCTGTTTTATTGTGTTCGCCTGTTTATTGTGATATAATCATCGAAAATAACATTTACAAGAAGGTTTAATTAAAATGCTTGACGATAAATGCCCCGATTGCGGGACGAAACTTGTTGCGGACGAAAAACGCGATACGGCCAAATGCCCTTCGTGCGGCAAAACATTTCCTTACAGCATGATTAAAAAATCCGCCCGCGACGCCATAGATACCGAACGCTGGCGCAACGAGCAGCTTAATAAACAATCGGCTACCATTGCCGTCGCAGCAAATCTGAAAAAACCAGTTATTGTAACCGTTTGCCTGGGCGTAATTACCTTAGTGGCGTTTATCGCGTTTTGCATTGCTGGCGACCGGCTTTCTTTTTCCGCCGCCGCTATACCTTTGATTGCGGCTTTTTATCTGCTTTTTGTGTTGTTTGCTGTTTTTGCCGTAATATTGATGATTAAAATAAAAATACACGTGTACAGCGGCGTTCCTCTTTACTTCGCGTTCTGTTTGCCGCTTGCCGTGATTTTAATCGCGTCTATACCCGTTTTCATCCATTCCATGCACTATTACGGCTACGGACTGACCAAAGACGGCTATATCTATTCTTACTCTTCGGACGGAGTGTCGATAACGGAATATCGCGGCGATTTTTCTTCCGATTTTACAGTTCCCGGCGTCATCGACGGAAAAGCGGTGGTGGAGATAGGCGACTCGGTGTTTACCCAGAACGATAAAATCGTTTCGCTGACTATAAGCGAGGGGATCAGAACCGTGGGTTATCGCGCTTTTTACAAAATGAACAATCTTGAATTTTTAAGTCTGCCTTCCACGCTAGAAACGGTTAAAAGCCAGGCCTTTGCCGGCGCGACAAAGCTGAAGCAACTTGTTCTGCCGTCGGGATTGAAAACCTTGGGCAACGGCGCTTTTGCGGATTTAAGCTCCGTTACATCCGTCACGGTTCCCGACACTGTGACCGACATCGGCAAAAACGTTTTTTCGGGGTGTAATTCCGTCACGGATTTTACCGCGCCTTACGTAGGACAATATCCCGACAGGGGCAATTATACGCATTTCGGCTACTTTTTCGGCGCGCCTACTTATGATTTGCAACAGTCTTATATCCCCGCATCGTTGAAAAACGTGACAATCACCAAGGCGACTTCGCTGGGGGCTAATTGCTTTTCGGGATGCAGTAATCTCAAAAAGATAGATATTCTTTCCGCCGAAACCATTTCTTCCGCCGCGTTCGTGGGCTGTACGGGAGTGGAGAGTTTCGTTTTCCCTCAGAACGTGGGCTATGTGGGTATGGATGTATTCATGTACTGGACGGAAAACCAGACCATAGTTATTCCATCTGGCGTCAGCGACGCTGCCTGGGACGAGAACTGGGCGCGCGACTGCCATGCGGAAATAGTCCGCGGGTAAGATTTTTCCGCATGTAAATTGTTTTTTAGGGCCCGCAAAAACGCCGAATAAAAGATAAAAACACCGCGCCTTTATGCGGAGCGGTTGATGTCCGACTTTTTTACTAACGTCCGAAATTTTCTTATTTTTTATTATTTTAAATTAGTCGGAAATTTTCTTGACATTTTTTTCGTATTTAACTATAATAGTAAAGCTGGTTTGATAAGTGTATTTTGCTTTGACTGTGCTGTGCTTGACTTACCGAATAGCTTATGCACCATTAGCTCAACTGGATAGAGCGTCGGTCTACGGAACCGAAGGTTAGGGATTCGAACTCCTTATGGTGCACCAAAAGGGTATAAGCCGAACTGTTTGCCTGTATGCAGCGAACGGTTCGGTTTTTTTATTGAGAAAATAAAACAATTAAAGGGACGGCTTAAGAAGCTGTCCCTGTTATTTTTGCATTAGAGGTGACCCACAGTGCCGTTCGGGGTCTGAAACCTGTATGACAAAATCAAGTTAATTTTTTAATTATTTAAATTTAATTATGTAATTCCAAAACTTTATATTTAGTTTTCAGTAGTTCAAAATTTATTAAAATATTTTTTTAAGCATAATAAGCTTAAAAACAGTATGCATAAATTAAAAATTGTTTTAGCTGTTGAAGCATAGAGTAAAAGATTTGACACGCGTAATCCGTAAGAGTATAATGATGTAGCCGAGGAATTGCAAAACTCAAGGCAAATACTTTTTTTAGGAGGCTTTTATGAAGAAGATTATTTCTGTGCTGGTTTCGGTAGTGGCGATGTTTGCTTTTTCGTTTTGTCTTACCGCATGCAGCAGTGACCAAACCGAAGGCGGAGGGGAAAACAAAGGTACGCTTTATTCCGTGCAGGCTCCCAAGCAGTCGGATATTTACACCGTGACGGGGCTGCCCGAAGGCGCTTACGAAGGGGATACCGTTACGTTTAAAGTCGCATTGACGCACCCCGTCGACAGCGTTTTGAATTACGTTGAACTAAGCGGTACCGCAACGGGCAGTAAAAAACTTGACCCCGTTTCGGAAGGGACGTACTCTTTTTCTATGCCGGCTGAACCCGTTGCCGTATCGGTCAGCGCGGACTATTATCCCGATAACGATACGGATAATTTCCTTTCGTGGGAAGATTCGACAGCCCTTTCCGTGGAGAAATGGCAGGCCGCTTTCGAAGGGGACGCTTACTACGATTTTTCCGACGACGTGTTGCTGACTTCCCTGATTACATCCCAGCCGTCGCAATCGCCCGCTAATTTCGCGCTTACCAAGCATACAGAGAGGGCTTTTTCGCTTAATCAGGCAGTTATTCCCGACGACGCCCTGACTGTGGATGTTAAATACCGCGACGGAAATCAGGCCAATCAGTTCATTGTCAGAATAGATCGCTCCAAGATAAGCGCAGGCACCGCGAAAATAGTGCTGATCGTAGAAAACAAAAGCAAATCCGGCGACAAAGCCGTGCTTGCCCGCACCGTAACCGTAACCGAGCCGCAGGCGCTTTTACAGGTGGAAACATGGTCCGAAACCGTAGTTTTCGACATTTCCGCCATCGAGAACGACGCCGACACCGAGAAAATGGCGTTCGTCTTTGAAGACCTCGATTATCAGGCAGATATGTATTTGCAGCATACTCAGATGTTCGACGTCAAGGATTATGAAATCAAAGACGGCAAAATAACCCTTACTTTCGTTTATGCTGTCGGACACGATTTTGAAATAAGTTTCCATTTTTATATGAGCGTTCAGCCCGCTTCGCCCTCAATCAGGTTTGAAAATACCGCTGACGGAGCCGATTACAGTGCCGGCAAGCTGACATTTACCAAAGAAAACGGCTCAATAGAACTTATCGTCGAGTGACACGAAGGCCTCGCCTTAATTTAACTTTATAATTATGTTAGTCCCGATCTCATGTCAAGGTCGGGACTTTTTATTTAAGTTGAATCAGCCTTAAAAAACCGCACGCGTTTTAATGGCAAAATTAAAAAGATTCAGGCAATAATTGCATAAGTAAAGCCGAAATGTCTTATTGCAGCGAAAGTAGGCCCGCGCTTAACGCAAAAGGAATCGGATAAGACGGCAATTACCGGCGTATGAGCGGGCGGAACTGCGCCTTTTATTCGGTCGGGAAACGCCCGATAAAATTTATGGGTTTATTAAGCCGCTTTGCTTCAGGGGCGGCTTTTTTGTAATCTTTAAATAATTTAATGCTCTTTGTCTTGCGCTTACGTTTGTAACGAAAAACCGAATATGTCAATTTACTTGATAAGTTATACGGAAGGGGCCGATAAATAAAACACCGATTTGATTTTTTTGTTTGCATGCGCTTGACAGGGTGCGGCGGAAGCGTTAGACTTTTATATATCCCCCATGGGGGGATATGCGTAAGGAGTTTCGTTATGGAAAAACACGAACACAGGAAAAGCGTAATAAACCGCATGTCGCGCGCGATAGGGCATATGCAAGCGATTAAGACCATGCTGGAAAACGATCGCGATTGCAGCGACGTGCTGATACAGCTTTCCGCCGTAAGAAGCGAAATAAACGGAATAGGAAAATCGGTGCTTAAGGATCATCTTTCGCATTGCATCGCCGACGCGGTCAAAAGCGGAGATGACGAGGTTCTGGAAAAGCTGAACGCCGCGGTGGATAAATTGTTATGAAAAGCGCCGCGGGGAAGGGAATTTTTTTAGCCGTCGCGGCAGCGGCATTATACGCAATCAACTCTCCGCTGTCCAAACTGTTGCTGGATTATGTGCCGTCCGCACTCATGGCGGGACTTCTGTATCTCGGCGCGGGCATAGGTATGGCGGTTATTGCGCTTGTACGAAAAGCGGGCAAAACCGCCGTCAAAGAAAAAAGCCTGACAAAAAAAGATTTGCCTTTTACCGTTGCCATGATTCTGCTTGACATAGCCGCGCCCGTTTGTCTTATGGCCGGACTGAAAGTCACTTCTGCGGCTAACGCGTCGCTTCTCAACAACTTCGAAATAGTGGCTACGGCTGTCGTCGCGCTTGCAGCGTTCAGGGAAAAAATAAGCGCGCGGCTTTGGGCGGGCATTGCGTGCGTTACGGCGGCGTGTTTATTGCTGTCCTTTGAAAGCGGCGAAAGTCTGCGGTTTTCATACGGCTCCTTGCTGATTATACTCGCGTGCGTTTGCTGGGGCGTGGAAAACAACTGCACGCGCGTCATTTCCGCAAAAGACCCGTTGCAGATAGTGCTTTTAAAGGGATTTTTTTCGGGCACGGGCTCGGTAATTATCGGGCTGTGTCTTGGCGAGCGCGTCACTGCGGTCTGGAGCGTTTTCGCCGTTTTGGCAGTGGGGTTCGTGGCGTACGGCCTTAGCATTTTTCTTTACGTTTACGCCCAAAGACTTCTGGGGGCGGCGCGTACCAGCGCTTACTATGCAGTGGCTCCCTTTATAGGCGCGTTTTTGTCGCTGCTGATTTTCCGTCAGTTTCCCGACTATATGTTCTTCATCGCGCTTGCGGTTATGGCGGCGGGGGCGTGGTTATGCTCTCAGGATAAACCGGTTTTCGGCAGGAGCAAAAATAAACGTGCGCCATCCGAATGCGTCGAGGAAAAGAATGACGGCATTATACTTTCGTCCGACAGCTCAGAAATTAAGGGCGATGACGAAAACAATGTTTCGCAAGATGACGGAAACCGCTTCGATTAGACCTGGATTTTTATAATTGAAAGGGAATACAGAATATAAGCGTACAAAATCGACGTAATATTCAAGGAAAGACTTTGGCAAAAAATACGTAATTACGTATAGAAATAATTTATAATCAAGTTTATTGTAAATCCCTTAGTGAATAACTTAATCGGCAAAAAACATTTATAAAGGCTCATTCTGCTTCTTATTATGTCGATTATATTTTAATAGTAGCGATATTAGATGTAAGATTCATAGGAGCTATTTTAAGAATATTGATAAATCTTAAGGGATTTCTTTTCGTGTCGCTGCCCGTACTGCTACTGATAGAAGCTTACAGATTGACCGTAAATCCTTTTTATGAAAATTTCCGCGCAAAAGACGCCGAGGCGATTGAGTTTTCGGAAAGCGAAGATTACGAAAAGTATCTTAAATTAAAAAACGAAACAGCTTCCTATACGGTAGAATAAAAATAAAGCCGTCCCTGTTTAACGGGGCGGCTTTTCGATTTGTTTTAAGCGATTAAATTAACCCGACTTGCCGTAAAATTGTTATCATGAAACTATCCGATTTAGTGCTTTACGGCAATTATGCGGTAATCGGAGTATTGCTTTTTTTGGCGTTAAGCTTAAGAACAAGGCTGTGTTTTGCCTTGTCACAACGTGCTTTTAACTTACAGGGTTTCAGTTTTCGTCCGTTTTTGTGTCGGAGTTTTGTTCATTCTTTGCTTTTTCCTCTTTGCTCTTTGCGATTTTAGAGGAAATCGCGTTCATGACGAAGGTGGCTATCATAATAAGTCCCACGACTATGACGACTGCAAGCAAACCTTTCCACAAAATATTGAGAGCGGTTATAAGGTCGGCTTTTACGAAAGCCGCAACGACGACGTTAAATAAAGCGTTCATGATAAATCCTCCTTATAAAACCAGGCCTATGATAAGGCCGCCCACGATAGCGGACGCAATCTGACCGGAAACGTTTGCGCCCACGGCGTGCATGAGAAGATAGTTGGTGCTGTCCTCTTTAAGTCCCATTTTGTGAACGACGCGCGCGGACATGGGGAAAGCGGAAATACCCGCAGCGCCTATCATGGGATTGATTTTTTTCTTGGAAAACAGGTTCATGACCTTTGCGCACATAATACCGCCCACGGTATCGAACACGAAAGCCATAAGACCCAAAGCCATAATCATCAGCGTCTGCAGGGACAAAAAGGATTCGGCCTGCATTTTGAACGCTATCGTAATGCCCAGCAAAAGCGTGATAAGGTTGGCAAGCGTGGTTTTTGCTGTGTCGGCAAGGCTGCCGAGAACGCCGCATTCCTTGATGAGGTTGCCGAACATCAGAAATCCCACAAGGGCAAGGCTTTTGGGTGCGATAAGGCCGGAAATAACGGTTATGATGATGGGGAAGAAGATCTTGACGGACTTACTTACCTTTTTGCCGTTATAATCCATTCTTATCAGTCTTTCTTTTTTGGTAGTGCAGCACTTTATTACAAAAGGCTGAATTATGGGCACCAGAGCCATGTAGGAATAGGCAACCACCATAATGGGGCCGATGTAATTGCTGGCAAGCTTCATGGCGACCAGAATGGAAGTGGGGCCGTCCGCCGCGCCGATTATGCCGATGGAAGCCGCGTCGTTTATGCTGAATCCCATTAACACGGCAAGTATAACGGTAAGGAAAATGCCTATCTGCGCAAAAGCGCCCAGTATCATAAGCTTGGGGTTTACGATAAGCGGCTCAAAGTCGATCATCGCGCCGATGCCGATGAAAAGCAGTATGGGCAACGCTTCGGACGCCTCGATTCCCACCTCGAAAAGCCACTGGATAATTCCCGCGCCTTCGCCCGCTGCGGCATTGGGATCGGTAAGCACGTTGGAAAACGGAATGTTAACCAAAATCGCCCCGAAGCCTATGGGCAAAAGAAGAGCGGGTTCCATCTGCTTTTTTATCGCAAGGAAAATCAGCAAGAAACCTATAAGCCACATCACGACGTGCTGCCACGTCACCGCCGCGACTGTTTCAATGAGAAAATTCATTTTTTCGCTACCTCCCATAAAAAAAGGCCACACCGCCTTTAATGAATAAACGGTATGGTCTTGTCGTTTAAAATTAAACCGGGGTTAAACCCGTGTTAGCGATTTAACTACGTAAAGAAATTCCCTTTACGCCGACTACTCCCCATAAATCACTTATTCATTATATTCGTTGAAAAAGATTAAGTCAAGTATATTTTTTTCGTTTTTATGTTTTTTCCGTATGCTTATTATGGCCGTTATCCTCGCTTTTATGCATATTTTGACTGCATAATTGTTAAATTATGCATAAATTACGAATATTATAAAATTTTTTTGAATAATTATGCAAAAATGCTTGCTTTTTCGGTTCGGGTTGCGTATAATGATACCATACTTAAATTCAAAGAGGTAAAAGAAATGAAAAAGTTTATGATTGCTCTTGTCGCGCTTATTGCGGCGTTTACTTGCGTTTTCGCTACCGCGTGCAACGGAGGTAAAGTTAAAATCGGCGTCCAGACGGGCACCACGGGCGAGTTTTACGTCAAAGGAAACGCGGATATGATGTTCGACGGTTATCCCAACGTGGAATGTATGGCCTACAACAACGGCGGCCTTGCCGTGAATGCCATGCTTAACGGCCAGATCGATTACGTCATCATCGACAACGGCCCCGCGGCACAGCTTGTCGCGCAGAACAGCGAAATCAAGATGATCGATATTCCCCTGTCTACGGAAGAGTACGCTTTCGGTGTGGACAAAAACCAGCCCGAGTTATTGAATTCCGTAAACGCGTTTATCGACAAAATTAAGGCAGACGGTACACTCGACGCGCTGTTTGAAAAGTACAACGCGCTTGAGTACGACGACGAAGGCAACGTTATCGGTGGCGACGAAGCGATTACGGGCGTGGAAAGCGCGGCTAAAGACACCGCAAATGCGGCGGGACAGCTTGTGGTTGCCACCAACGCGGCCTTTGCTCCTTACGAGTATAAGAAAGGCGACAAATTTGTGGGCATCGACATGGAAATCGCAAAGATGATCGCGGACGAACTGGGCCTTCAGCTAGTCATCGAGGACATGGATTTCGACGCGGTAGTAACTTCCGTCGGGCTTAACGGCGTGGACATCGCCATGGCGGGACTTACCGTTACCGAAACGCGTAAGCAGTCCGTCAACTTCTCCAAGGCGTATTACGAAGGTGCTTATCAGGTGCTGATCGTCAAGGCCGATAATACCGAGTTCGACTCCTGCAAGACGAAAGAAGATGTCGAAAACATACTTAAAAACAAGTAATAATGAAACGCAGCTGGAATCTTTTCTACACTCAATTTATCACCTATAACGGATACAAAACGGTACTCAACGGTCTTCTTACGACCGTTGAGATTGCCGTTTTCGGCTTAATTATAGGTATTTTGATAGGCACCTTGATAGCGCTTGTCAAAGTCATGCCCAAGTATAAATTACTGCCCAGGATTCTTAACCGCATATGCGAAGTATATGTCGGATTCTTTCGCGGCACGCCTATGGTCGTGCAGCTTCTGATTGCGTACTACGTCTTGTTGCCCGCAATGGGTATTCCTGCGGACGGCGTCACGGTAGCCGTTGTTGTGTTCGGACTCAACAGCGGCGCTTACGTTTCCGAAATAATGCGTTCGGGAATTCAGTCCGTGGACGCTGGACAGCTTGAAGCGGGCAGGGCGCTGGGCCTTACTTTCTGGACCGCCATGATCAAAATCGTCATTCCGCAGTCGATTAAAAACATTCTTCCCACGCTGGGTAACGAATTTATCGTGCTTGTCAAGGAAACTTCGGTCGTAAGTTTTATCGCCGTGACGGATCTTACGAAGGCTTTCCGTGCAATCGGCGACGCCAATTACGAATACGTCATTCCCTATCTCATGCTTGCGGCGGTCTATCTTGTGCTGGTAATTTTAATAACTGTCGGAATCCGCTTTATGGAAAGGAGGCTTAAACGCAGTGACGCAAGAAAATAACATCGACGCCGCTTTGTCTACGGAAAACGCATCCGCGTTCAAGTCGGGCCAGGAGGATTTTATACAACAAGGCGCCTCGGATAAATCAGACGAGGTGCTTATCGCGGTAAAGGATCTTAAAAAGAGTTTCGGCGACAACGAGGTTCTTAAAGGCATAAATCTTAACATCAAAAACGGTGAAAAAATCGCCGTCATCGGACCTTCGGGCTGCGGTAAATCCACGCTTTTACGCTGTATCAACTGCATGGAAGACCCTTCGTCGGGCTCGATTTTTTTCGAAGGCGAGGACCTTGCCGACATGAAGGTGGACATCAACGTCCATCGCCAGAAAATAGGCATGGTTTTTCAGCAGTTCAATCTGTTCAATAACCTGACGGTGTTGCAGAACATAATGCTTGCGCCCGTAGTCATCGCAAAAAAGAAGCGCAATAAAAACAAGCGGATAAATTTTTTTAGGTCGATAGCCAATTTATTCAGGAAAAAGGACAATCGCAAGCCGCTTGTCCCTTTGGGTAAAAGCATTGCCGAAATCAAGGCGGAGGCGTCTTCGCGCGCGCACGCCCTGCTTACCCGTATCGGGCTTGACGACAAGGCGGACGCTTATCCCGCCACGCTGTCGGGCGGACAGAAGCAGCGTATTGCAATCGTCCGTGCTTTGGCAATGGAGCCCAAAGTCATGCTGTTTGACGAGCCTACCAGCGCCCTTGACCCCGAGATGGTGGGCGAGGTGCTGGACCTTATGAAAAAGCTTGCCGACGACGGCATGACCATGGTTATCGTAACTCACGAAATGGGCTTCGCGCGGGAGGTGGCAACGCGCGTGCTGTTCATGGACGGCGGAGTAATTGCCGAGGAAAACACGCCCGACAAGTTTTTCACTGCCCCCGCTTCGCCTCGCCTTAAGGACTTTTTGTCTAAGGTGCTGTAAAAAAACCGGCATAACAGTTTGTTTTAAGTTACGCGCATATAAAACAGATAACCAATCGCACGGTCGCCGGCTGAAGCGGAAAAATCGTTCGGCTTCAGTTTCGGCGCCGTGTTTTTTTATTTAAAAGGCTGTGGCTTTCGCTTGTCGTAAAACCCGCAATGTGGTAAAATCGTTACATAAGGAGATTTTAACAAATTGTTGCGTTACGACGGAATTTTACTGTGCAGCGATTACGATTTTACGCTGACAAGCAATAAGTACGTGTATCATGACGGCGACGACCGTTTTGCGTGTATTCCTTCCGCAAACATTTCCGCCGTTAAGGAGTTTGTAAAGAACGGCGGGACTTTTGCGGTGGTTTCGGGCCGCAATCCCGACGAAATAGAGGCGCTTAAAAAGATAATGCCCATTGAGGATCTGTGCGTCTGCAGTAACGGCACCGCGGTTTATTCTTTCGATAAGCATCGCGCGGTAGTGTCGTTCACCATGGACGAAAGCTGCCTTGAAGCGGTGCGCTATTTTGCCGCGCGCGCCGATAAATTCGATTTTTTGAGAATAACCGACAATGATTTCAGATTCGTGTTTTTCCGAAACGGCGACGACATCGAAAGCGTCCTGAAAAAACCGCATTTTCCCGTTTACAAGATGATTATCGAGCATTTTTCGCCCGAGATTGCAAAGCGGCATTACGAAGAGGCGTTAAAACTGTTTTCCGACAGGTTTTCGGTGGACATGTCCGGACCGCGTACGCTTGAGATTTATGCTTACGGAAGCGGGAAAGGCGAGGCGCTTAAACGCATGATTCCTCTTCTCAATAAAAAGTTCGACAAAATCGTATGCGTGGGCGACAATCTTAACGATATAGGCATGATTAAATTCGCGGACACGGGTTATGCCGTGGGCAACGCGACGGAATCGCTTAAAGCCGCCGCCGACAAAATAACGGTGGAAAGCAGCGAAGGCGCTATTGCAGCCGTTATCCGCGACCTTGGAAACAACGGTTAAAGCATAAAAAATAAAAACCTTACAAGGTAATAAAAAAAGCGCCGTTACGGCGCGTTTTGATAAAATCTACGGCGTTAAAAGCAGAAAAAACCGCACTCAGCCGTGCTTGGGCGTTTCGCCGAAAACGGCCTTATAGGCGCGGTAAAACGAACTCGCGCTGTCGAAGCCGCATTCCAGCGCGGTCTGAAGCACTGTGCGCGGGGCGGGGGAAGAAAGCAATTCCCTCGCTTTTTTCACGCGCAGATTGTTTACGTAGTTTTTTAGATGCATGCCTATGGTCTTATTGAATTCTTTGGAAAGGTATTGTCGGCAGTAGCCGTATTTTTTGCTCAGCGACTCAAGAGTTACGTTTTCGCAATAATGCTTGTCAATGTAGTTAAGCACTTCAAGGATAAGCGCGCTTGTCCCTTCGCCGCCTTTATTCAGCGGATAGCGGGCAACCATCAGACCCAATATAAGCGAAACGTATCCGTGCGCCGTTATGGCGTTGCTTTCGTCCTTTTCCCGGTAAAATTTTGCGATAAGGGGAAGAATGTTATGCGCGTTGAAAAGCTTGTCGCTTAAAACGTGCGGAAATTTTCCGTTTTCGGTTTGTTCGCGAAAAATTTTCAGAAAGTCTTCCGAAATCACCATGCAATAAAGCTCGCAATCCGTGCGGTAAAGGGTGGAGTGTACATCCATGCTGTTGATAATTACTATGTCGTCGGCGTCCGCTTTCGCGCGGTCCTGTCCCGCGCAGGAAATAAATTCGCCTTTAACCACATAGACAAGCTCTATACTCTTATGAAAATGAGGCAGACGGTTTTGTCCCGCCTGTTTATAAGCGTGGGTGAAGTACAGCGCGTCTTTTTCGTCCCGTACGGGTTCGTAATCGAAGCTCATTAACCTATCTCCTCTTCCGAAAGTATAGCATATCGCGGGGATATATTTCAACTCTTTGCGCGCTATCGTGTTTTTTTGGTTAATTTTTGATATATTCGCGCGAAGCGCTGAGTGGCTTAAAGCATATAAGTTACGTTATAATATACAAAAAAACAGCGGAAGGGGGGAAATCATGCTTGATTACAAACTCAAAATAGCGCTTGTACCCGTAAGACGTTATCTGCCGGGCCCTAAGCGTACGGGAATTTTCAATCCGGACTACGCGGTGGAAAACAAAACGCGCATTACGTCTTTCGTAAAAACGCGCTTTTCGGACGAAATTACCGAATTCACCGACCTTGAATGGCTTAACGAAGAAGGACTTTTGTATCTTGAATCCGACTGCGAAAAAGTCGCGGAAAGGCTTAAAGCTGAAAAAGTCGACGCGATTTTTCTGATTAACTGTAATTTCGGCAATGAGGAGGCCGCCGGCAAAATCGCTCATCTTATGGGCTTGCCCGTTTTGCTGTACGCGCCGCGCGACGACAAGTTCGATGCGGACGGGACGCGTTATACCGATTCGCAATGCGGAGTGTTCGCCATATCAAAGCAGCTCAAGCGCCGTAACGTTCCCTTCAGCTACATAGAAAACTGTTACGAAACGGATTCGGCTTTCACTGAAGGTCTGCAACAATTTCTTTCGGTGGCCTGCATGGTGAAAAATTTCCGCAATCTCAACGTGGCGCTGGTCGGTACGCGTTTAAGACCTTTTAAAAGCGTCATGTGCAACGAAACCGAGCTTATCGAGAAATTCAATGTCGGCGTCGTAACCGTAAACATGGCGGAAACGCTTATCGCGCTTGAGGACATTTATAAAAACCGTATCGACGTTCTTAATCGTTATGCCGACGATTACGCCGGTAAGGTGGACGTATCAAGCGTAAGCCGCGACCAGCTTGTCAGAATGATGACTTTTGTAGAGTTTTACAAGGATATAGCGCGCGAATATGACGTAAGCGTCATCGCCACCGAGTGCTGGACGGCAATGCAGCCGGGCTTCGGGGCAATGCCCTGTGCGGCCATGAGCATTCTTGCCGACGAGGGGATTATAGTCACCTGCGAATCGGACGTGTACGGCGCCGTCACCAACGCGATTTTGATGTGTGCTTCGCGCGGGAAAATTCCTCCGCTGTTCGGCGAATTCACCTGTCGAAATCCTTTAAGCGACAACGGCGAGCTTTTATGGCATTGCGGACCGTTCCCGATGTCGGCTAAAGCGGAAAACGAAAAGGCTTATCTGTACAATTCCCGTCCCTCTTTCCGCGTGGCCGACGGAATATACACCGTGGCGCGTTTTCAGGGCGAAAGGGGCAATTATTATCTTTTCGCCTCACCCGTAAAAACCGGGAAAGGCCCGTTTACCTTCGGCACCTATATGTGGGCAGAATTCAAAGATCTGCCGGCGGTTGAACGCAAACTTGTAGAAGGTCCCTATATTCACCACATGAGCGAGCTGAAAGGCGACTGGTATGACGTACTTAAGGAGTTCGTAAAATACGTGCCCGGCCTGGTATTCGACGGCGTGACAAATTGAATCCCGTCGGCCGAGGACCGCGATAAGCAATTTTGTTGAGATTTTCTCTTTAGGCGGGTTCGCGGTCTTGGGTGCGTAACGAATTTTAGGTAAAAATTTTTTTTGAGTCCGCTTGCCCGTAAAGTATAACTTTACAGCCGTATTTTTCGCGTTACGGGGAAGGGAAGCGGCAAAAAACAGGGGAAAAGCGTCAAAATAAAAACCGCAGCCGTAAATAAATTTTAAGGCTGCGGTTTAACGTCGTTTCCGACGCTGTCAGACAAAACCGTTATAAGGTTTTTGTCGGCTGATTTACATCATTCTTTTAAGGTCGTCTTTGGAGTGCAGTCCCACGGCTTTGTTTACGGGCGCGCCGTTTTTGAAGAAGATAAGCGTGGGTATGCTTTGCACGCCGTAAGCCGCGGCAAGGGCAGGCTCTTCATCCACGTTGACTTTTACGATTTTCAGCGTCCCCGCGGTTTCGGAAGCAAGCTCCTCCAGAATGGGGCCTTGCGCACGGCAGGGACCGCACCACGGAGCCCAGAAGTCCACAAGGACCTGTCCGTTTGCGCCAAGCACTTCGGATTGGAATTCGGCAGTTTTTACCTGTTTCATGATATTTTCTCCTTTTTATGTTTTTTTTAATAGAGTTCGTCTAAAGCGACGATGGCTTTCTTGTAAATGTCGAACAGCTTATAAAGTTTGGCCACTTCGATGTTTTCGTCGGCGTTGTGTATATTCGTTTCCGCCCCGGGAAAAGTGGGGCCGAATGCCACAGCGTTGGGAAGCTCCCTCGCGTAGGTGCCGCCGCCCGTCTGAATGGGGCGCGGATTAACTTCGCCCGTTTCCTCCGCGTAAACCTTCAAAAGCGTTTTTATCAGCGGCGAATCCTCGGGTATATAAAGATTTTCCGCAAATCTTGCCCTTTTTATAACGGTTCCCGCGGGAAGAGCGGCTTTAAGCTTGGCTTCGGTATCGTCGGGATTACAGCAAAGCGGCAGACGGAAGTCGAATTTAATGGTAAGCAAATTGCCGTCGTATTCCGCCACGCCCATGTTCATGGTAAGGCGACCGCTTTTTTCGTCCTCGGCGTAAATGCCGTTGGCTTTCGCGGCGTCTTTGTTGCAAAAGCCGTCGAAAATCTTGCCGATAAATTCGCTTTCGGGCGCGGCGGCTTTAAGCACCGCCCATATTTTCCACATAGCATTGTCCGATTTGTCGGGATCCATTGCGTGACCTGCAACGCCCTTAGCCCCGATTTTAACTCCGCGTTCGGTATATTCCACCGAAAAGTCGGAAGGCTGCGCGCCGATTTTCACAAGCTGAGTAAGTACGCGCGGGGAGGAGAACGCGTCGGCGGTTATTTTTCCGTCCGCGGCAAGGTTTTTAACGGCAGTGCCGCCGTTTTTAAGCGTTACAAAGGCAAAGCCGGGCACAACGTTGGCGCGTCCCGTGCACGAAAATTCCGCCACGTTATCCTTGAAGACGTCGTCGGGGGTAAGCACGGCGTCGGTGTGAAGTATGCCTTTTTCGCTGTTGATTACGGGAAAGTCGGAGTCCGGTACAAGCGATACCACGGGGATTTCGCCCGTATCGACGTATTTTTTTAAACACAGCGAGCCTGTTTCCTCGTTGCAGCCCACAATCAGTCTGACCCTGTGCTTAAGTCTGATTTTGTCTTCCTTGAACTTTTTAAGAAGATGAAGCATTACAACCAGCGGACCTTTGTCGTCGGCAACGCCTCTGCCGTAGACTTTTCCGTCCGTGTTCCGCATTCTGAACGGATCGGATTCCCAACCGCTGCCTGCGGGCACGATGTCTGTGTGCGCCAGGATGCCGATCAGGGGTTTTTCCGCCTCGCCGTAATCGGCCCAGCCGTAATAACCGTTGTATTCGCCCACTTTAAGGCCGTAAAAAGACGCCTTGTTCAGAAACCAGTCCAGCGCGTTTCGCACCTGAGCGCCGAAAGGGGCGTCCGCCGCGCTTCTTTCCGCTTCAACGCTATTGATAGCGATCAGTTCACTCAAGTCGTTAAGCATTGTATAAAACCTCTTTGTAAGATTACGTTAGTCGTTAAAGCGTTGTCGTCAGCCGCTTAATTGCTTTGTCAAACGCTTGCTTAAATCCGAGTTTTGCTTTATAATAACCTTTGCCGTAAATCATGCGGAAAAGGTTATCGGCTAACTTAGTAGCTATTATACTCCCGCCCGGCGATTTTGTCAACGAAAGGAGCGTCAGACAATGGAAACTGTAAGAACCAGATTTGCGCCCAGTCCCACGGGTTATCTGCACATAGGGGGCTTGAGGACTGCGCTTTACGCGTGGCTTTTCGCGCGTAAAAACGGCGGGAAATTCATATTGCGCATAGAAGACACGGATTTGGAACGCTATGTGGACGGCGCGGTGGAGATAATTTACCGCACGCTGAGGGAGACGGGACTGAATTACGACGAAGGCCCCGACGTCGGCGGCGATTACGGTCCGTACATTCAGTCCGAGCGCAGAGATATTTACCTTAAGTACGCGCATAAACTGGTTGAGCAGGGCGACGCCTATTACTGCTTCTGCACCAAGGAGCGGCTTGAAGAAATTCACAAAAACGGCGCAACGAAGTACGACAAACACTGCCTTTCTTTAAGTAAGGAGGAAGTGGCAAGGCGTATAGCCGCGGGCGAAAAGTACGTCATTCGTCAGAACATTCCCGAAGAGGGCTCTTCGACCTATCACGACATGGTTTTCGGCGACATCACCGTGGAGAATAAGGACCTCGAAGATAATATACTCATAAAATCCGACGGTATGCCTACTTATAACTTCGCAAACGTCATCGACGACCACCTCATGGGCATAAATTACGTCATTCGCGGGGTGGAGTATCTTTCCAGTACTCCCAAATATAACCTTTTATATAAGGCATTCGGGTGGGAAATTCCCAATTACATGCACCTTCAGCCCATTATGCGCGACGCAACGCACAAGCTCAGCAAACGTCACGGCGACGCATCCTATGAAGATTTCATAAAAAAAGGCTATCTTAAGGAAGCAATCGTGAATTATATCGCGCTGTTGGGTTGGAGTCCCAAAGACAACCGCGAAAAATTCACTCTCGACGAGATGAAGGAGCTGTTTTCCGTTTCGGGCCTGAGTAAGTCCGCGTCCATTTTCGACGAAAACAAGATGCGCTGGCTTAACTCCTGCTACGTCAAGGAACTCTCCGACGAGCAGTTCTACGACTACGCATTGCCTTTCTATGAAAAACTGGATTATCTCAAGGGCTACGACCTCAGATATTTGTCGTCGCTTCTCAAAAACCGTTGCGAAATTTTCTCCGACGTACAAAAGCTTACTGCGTTTCTGACCGAGTTCGACGGTTTCGACCTTGATCTTTTCGTCAACGCCAAGTGGAAAACCGACCGCGCTTTGGCAAAGAAGATGATTCCCGATCTCATTGAACTGTGCGAAAATTCCTTCGACTCGCTTCACGACGCGCTGGTCAATTACGCGGAAAAGTCGGGCTGCAAAAAAGGCCAGGTGCTCTGGATTTTCCGTATCGCGATAACGGGCGCGCAGAATACGCCCGGCGGCGCAACCGAAATGGCGACTCTTCTGGGAAAAGACGAAGTAGTCAGAAGACTTAAAACTTCTCTTTCAAGACTTTAATGACCTTAAACAGCCCGTTTTTCGGCCGGGCTTGCGATATTCAGGTCTTAATTTGTTATCTTTGAGTAGGGCGTTCTGTTTCTTCAGTTTAATACTCTGCGTCGGTAAAACTCGAAGAACCGGTTAAAACTCTTTGTCGGCAAAGGCCGAAGGGTGGGTTAAAACTCTTCATAGGTAAAGCCGAAGGGCGGGGGGGGGAGCCTTACTGATTAAATTAGCCGATAAATGCCGCTGCGGTTATATACTTATATATATATTTCATTTACTTTTTATTTATATTTGCATAAGGTTAAAGCAAATAACGTATTACGGATTTTCAGTATTTTTTTGCAGTAATCGTATTGCGTTTTGCATTCATAAAGCTTAAAAATTTTGCCCGCGGTCTGTTTCATTCGGCCGCGGGCGTTATTTTTACGTTTAATTTTTTATGGCGTTTTTTGTTTTCGTGCGGCCGCTTTTTTTTTGCGTCGGTCGCGTTTTTTTAAACTCGGATAAGCTTTAATCGCACCTTAAAAAACGTAGGTAATAAGATTATTTTGTATAAAAGCCTTAAAGTAGTTTTTCTCAGGTAATGCTGTTTTTGCGTATAAAAAGCCGTTGTATGCGTAATCGTGCCGCATTCGCTTTTACGGCAATTTCAGTCTTTTTCTTCTTTCCCAGCGGTGTTGCGGTATTCGGTGGGGGAAACGCCGAATCGGTTTTTGAACATGTACATAAGCGAACGGTCGTTTTTAAGTCCGGTCTGCGCGGCAACGTCCGCAAGAGGCAGCTTTGTGGAGGACAGCAGCCTTTTCGCGCGCTCCAGCCTCAGGTTGTTCAGGTATTGCATGGGCGCGCTTCCCGTGTATTCTTTAAAAAGCTTGTCAAGGTGCGACGGCGAATACCCCGACACCTCGGCGATGCTGCTAAGCGACACCGGCATGTCGAAATTGTTTTCCAGAAAATTTATGGCGTTTTTCAGTTCGTTAGGGACGGTTACGTGCCTGCGGGAGTCGGAAAATTCGATTATATCCACGAAAAGCGCGTAAGTTTCGACGGAAAGCGCGTAAAGATCGGGTTCGAAACTTTTCATGATGTCGGCAATTTTCAAAAAATGTTTTTCAATGATGTCCTGCGGGAAGTTTTTTATAATATAATTGTTGTCGTTGTGAAACTTGCCGTAAAGATTTGCAAGCTGACTTCCGTCGTCTTTGATGTGCATACAGTAAATGTTCCACGGTCCTTCGGGTACAAAAATCCGCTTTTGGTACGCATGTAAAAGAATAAGGTCGCCTTGTTCGATATCGAAAGTCAAGTTGTTTACGGTAAATCGCGCATTGCCCGAAATAGTATAATTTATCATGTAGAAGTCGTAAAACTGCAGCTCGTTATAATAATTTTTGCCTATTTCTTCGTAACCCAGAAAAAACGGTATTATAAGGTAATTGATATTTTCGAAAAGACTTTCCTTAAGGCGTATTCTTACGGATTTGTCGGAAAAATCGTGATATTTTACTTCCCTTGTTTTCATTTTTATGTTCCTATAATATAATAATTTTTTGTAGTTATGTGGAATTTTATGTATTGACCGTTTTGTTTTAATTACATTATACTATATTTATGTAAAAAAGTAAATTCCGTTTGCAATTAAAGCGACGATTTTTTTGGGATAATAACTTAAACTAAGTTGTTTTTTTAACTATATAATAAGTTTTTGTATAAGTTTTAAGCAGCTTCAGAAAAAAAGGAGAAAAAAGATGAAGAAATTGTTGAAAAGGTTCGCTTTGCTTGCGGTTGTGCTTGCGGTTTTTGTCTCTTCCGCGTGCTCGGCGTCGAACAGCTATAATTTGGCATATTTCGACGGCATTGCCGAGGATGGCAGCTATAACACCGACCTTTTTTACCGTAACGATCTTTTGCTTAACCATGCGGCCGACCCCGGCTGCATCTGGGTAAGCGAGGAGGAGAGTCCGGAATACGGCGGATATTTCTATATGTATCCCACTTCGGTTTACTACAACTTCCAGGTTTTCCGTTCCAAAGACCTTAATAACTGGGAAAAACTGGGTCTTGCGATAGATTTTCAGACTCCCGACGAAGACAGGTATTTCACGCAGAACCTCTGGGCGCCCGAAGTCATTTTCAATCCGTATGACGGAAAGTTCTACATGTATTTCAGCGGCATCAACGCCGATGCGAATTTATCGGGTTCGATAGGCGCTTCGACCTATCAGATCGGCGTCGCGGTAAGCGATAATCCCGCAGGCGGGTTCAAGATGTGCACGGGCACCAATCTTTACGGCGAAGTCCTCGACGAAACCAAGCCTACCATCGACTTCAACATTCAGCACGGCGAGCCCGGCGATCCCTATTATACGCCCGAACGTAAGGGAGCGGACAGGTTCTACAATATTGACGTTTCGCCTTTCTTTGACGACGACGGACAGCTTTATCTTTACTTCCGTCCGTCTTATCTCTATAGCAGCGATCATCAGTACGCTCATCTTGCGGTCGTCAAAATGCGCGATATGGTTACGCCCGATTACACCACGTATACCGAGCTTACTTATCCCGGCTATCAGTCGCTTGAGGATTACCGCAACGGCGTCAGATTCGACATGGAAGACGGCTCTTACCTCGACGAAGCGCCTTTCATGATTAAGCACGACGGCATTTACTATCTTACATACGCTACTCACGGCTACACCCAGCGCGACAAGTATTGCGTCGCAGTTGCGGTAAGTCAAAGCCCCATGGGTCCGTTTATCAAGCTTTCGCCCGAAGACGGCAATCCCTCGCTGTATATCGAGCCTTATATGGATCAGATGGCGGGACCCGGACACCATGCGTTCGTCTATCGCGAAAACGATATTTTCGTCATTTATCATTCGCTTATGAACCGCGCGGCGGGCGACAGCAATCCCCGCGGAATAGCCGTTGACCGCGTTCAGTTCATCGACGGAAGCAATCTCGGCATCAACGCGGAAGATTACGGCATCACCACCGAAAGCGGCACTTTCGACGCGCTTTACACCAACGGCGCAACCTGGTCGCTGCAGCCGCTTATGGAATCCGTCAGCGGTTACGAGAACATCGCTCCCGAAGCGACCGTTACGGCAACCAACGCAACCGCCGGCACGGAAAAATATCTTAACGACGGAATCTTTGCAAACCACACTTATTCCGCTCACTTGGAAACCGTTGTCAAGGGAAAGACTGAAATTACCATGGAATTTGCGCAGCCGCAGGACGTGCGCGCCATAATGATTTACAACAGTTTCGAATATCTGTACGCGTTCTCCATGATCGACAGGATCGAGTTTACGCTTGCCGAAAAGAAAGACGGAAAAAGCATTGCCGTTGTGGAAGACCTGATATTCAACAGCGACTATTACAGTGAAGGGGATATGTTCATGCGGCCGGGCGGCTCCTGTGTTGCGGAGTTCGATCCGATAAACGTGACCAAGATTAAAATCTACATTTCCCAGAAACTGGACAAATCCAACGAGGGCGGAGATCAGATCTGCATTTCGGATATCGTTGTTTTAAGTAAAAGGGAGGGTTAAACAATGAAAAAACTTGTTTTGGTATTTATCAGCCTTCTGATTGCGTTCAGCCTTCTCGTTGCGTGTACAAACGACACCTCTTCGGATGAAAAGTACGAGTACCCGACTTCTTTGACCACGCTTAAGACCCAGTGCGACGACGACACCGTTATCGATGGACGTCTTACCGAAGACAGATGGCAGAACCTTGAGTGGATCGAACATAAGGTCCCCGAAATAGACGTCAAAGTTACCGTATCGTTCAGCGACAAAGGCTTCTATGTGGCCGGCGTCGTCAAGGACAGGAACATCGTTTACAATATGCCTTATGCGGGCGAGGATAACTCCGGACTGAGAATTTACGTCGCCCCCATGGACGACTACGAACTTAAAAACCGTATTACCGCTTATTTCGACGCGGGCAATACTCCCTTCCTGACGGGCTCTTACGTGCACAGCTCTTTCGTGACCGTGCAGGGCGAGGGCGTCAACACCAACCGCAGCGAAGGCATGACGCTGGAATGCTTCTTCCCGTGGTCGGAACTGGGACTTACCGAAAGACCCGAAAATATCAGACTTACTTTCTGCTACAATCAGAAACTGACGGGCGGACTCAGCGGCAGAGGCAAAAAAATATTCCCCGCGCTCAGCGACGGCTCCAAACTCGGCAAATATTTTATCTTTGACGAAAACGGTTACGCCGAAAAAGACGCCGACGACGCGGTCATGGGCGACAGCGTGTTCGGTTATTCCAAGTCCACCGAGTGGAAGGAATTCAGAGAGGCCGACGGATCTTTGACGTTAAGGTCCAACTACACCGGACAAAGACTTTCCGATCCTGCAGGCAGATACATTTTCTTCAGAAACGTGCAGGCTGAATCCTATATGTTCTCGGGCGTGCTCAAGCCCAATTACGACAGCGTCCAGGGCGCAGGCATAGATAATTCTACCCCTAGATTAGGTCTTATGGCGGGCTTCGATCCCACCTACGGCATGACGGGCGCGTACTTCGACCTCAGGAAAAGCTACATCGACTCGGGACGTATCGCTTTCGGACACATGAATTATTACTTCGAAAAATGGGATATCGCTTCCGCCTCCCAGTATAAGTTCGACAGCCTTACGAGAGAAGACGCTGAAATCGCGGGAATCCTTAACGCAAATTACACCGACGGCATTCCTTTTACCGTACTTAAAGACGGTCCCATGATTTATTACTTCCTCGGAAGGGGCGACAGCTGTTATCTTGCTTACATCGACAAACAGGACTACATGAACGGCGCAACCGCTTTCGGCTTCTATTCCTTTGCTGCGGACATTCAGATCACCAACCTCGAATTCCAGGTTCTGGACAAAGTAGAGCAGGGTACTTCCAATCTCGGCGTGGACGAAATCGCGGCTAAGTACAACGTTTTCCGCATCAACGTTCAGACCGCCGACAACGGCTACGTGACTACCGACGTTTACGGCGGAAGATACGGATCGGGATTCAATCTTTCCGTTACGCCTTATTCCAACGAATACGTTTTAAGCTCGCTTAAAATCATCGATTCCGACGGCACGGAAACCGAATGCATCGATGACATCGACGAAAACATGGTCGACGGCACTTACTTCGTGGGCAACGTCACCGGCGACGTTACCGTAAAACCCGAATTCACCAAAGTGCAGACGGCGGTCGTTTCCGGCAAAGTCACCGTCGAAGGCGGCGCAAACAACGATTGCGAAATTATTCTCGAGTCCAAGACGCACAAAAGCCGCATCTACAGGACCAACAGCGTTGCGGGAATGTATAACATCCGCGTTCCTCACGACGACTACACGATTTACTACATCGGCAAATACAGCGATTCTCAGATTTACGAGGCAACGATTAACGCGGATTGGAGCAAAGACGTCACGGTCAACGCTCTAGCGGTGGGCGGCAACGTCGTCACAAACGGCATGACTCTTTCTTCCAACACCGGCTGGACTACCGAACTCGGCGGAAAAGTCGTCAAACCCGAAACTACCGACCATAACGCAATTCTGTGGTTCAGTGATTCCGGCAACGACGAAAACTTTACCGTTACCACCAAGTTGAGCGTAAAACTCGGCTCCGATAGCGACCCCAACGGCGGTTTGGTTGTGTCCGACGGCACCAATACCATTTGCATTTTCATTCTCAACAACGGATATCGTCTGTATATGATAAACGATTTCGACGGCAGATATCAGGTGCGCAATCTTTCCGGTATCGCTAACCTCATTACCGAAGACGTAATGGTTACGCTGGAAAAACGCGGCGGCACTTATTACCTGTATGCCGATTCCGCCGACAGCGGCTCGGATCGCGCAAACACGCTTTTGGGCAGTTTCTCCGGCGACATCAAAAGCACCAACAATTCCTCCAAGAGCTTCACGATGCCTTCCGGTAAAGTCGCCGTGGGCCTCAGCTTCAGAAACGGCGCTACAGTAACTTATTACGATATGTCTTACACCGCGCAATAACTTCGGACGGAAAACTTGCTTATGATAATGCAAATTCATAATAATAAATAAAGGAGAAGGGAAAATGAAAAGGCTAAGAAAAGTGTTCGCGGCTTTACTGGTTCTCGTTACGGCGTTTGCCGTTTCGATGCTGGTAGTCGCTTGCGACCAGAACGGGAAAAACTACACGCTTGCCATAGACCCGGCTACGGTTACCATCGAAGCGGGCAGCAGCGCGACGCTTACCACAAACGCCCCTGAAGGCACGGACGTCAAGTGGAAAAGCGGGGACGAAAACGTCGCCACCGTACAGGGCGGAGTGGTCAACGGCATAAATGCGGGTACGGTTACAATCACCGCTCAGGCCGGACAGCAGGTTGCGGAGTGTACCGTTACGGTTACGCCCGCCCAGACTGCGCCCCAGGATCCCGTCGTTTCCATAGGAGTCAGCGCCAATACCGTTACCGTGACCGTGGGCGAAGAACCCTTTTTACTGACGGCTTCGGTTTTCGTCGACGGTGAAAAAACCGATTCCAAGTCTGTCAGCTGGACCAGCGGCGACGAAACGGTTCTTTCGGTATCGACGGATGAAAACGATTCGACCAAAGCTTATCTTACGGGACTTAAAGCGGGCAACACTACCGTTACCGCCACCTGCGAAGGCAAAAGCGTTTCCTGCCAGGTCAAAGTACTTGGCGCACCCGTCAACGTAACGGGCAACGTCAATCTTATCACCGCAACGGGCATCAGTCCTGAAGAAGTGGTGCTTTCGATAAGCGGCGGCGGAAATCTCTATAATGCCGCTACGGACGAAAACGGTGACTTTAACACCGTTCTTTCCCCCGGCGAATATACGCTTACCGCTTCTTACGGAACGGCTAAAAACAGCGTTACCGCAACCATAGACGAGGACAATACCGTGTTCCCCACGCTTGACCTCAACGCGACAGTGGGCGGATACGCCAAGACCGAAACGACCACCTGGGTTTCCGCACCCGAAAGTGCTTCCATAGTCTATGAAGGCGGCGATTCCGTTACCATGAACGGTACTTTGCCTGTCGCATGGATAAGCGGCACGGGCAACGATACCAGCTTTGTGACCAGCGCTGTTATTAAAACCGCTCAGGCGGGCGACGCTGACCCCAGCATCGGTTTCGTGTTTACGGACGACGACGGAGTAATGTATTATGTGTGCGTGCTTAAAGCGCGTATCAGAATTTATTCCTTTGTCCGCGCAAAGGTGAACGATGAAGTGCCCGGCACGGGCGCTGTAACCGAAATCGCTCACAGCAAACGCGGCATGGAAATCGTTGCAAGCAACATATTCGAAGGTTCCGCTCCTTCCGATTTCTATAATGCAAATCCCGGAGAATACGGTTCGGAATACATTTTCACGGTGGCTAAGGACGGCGCGGATTATTATTTCTATCTCGATCCTTACACCGAAGGAATGACGGAGGCGACAAGCATGTTCTTCATGCTGGAAGAGGGTAAAACCATTCATACTATCTCCGCCAACAAAAGCCAGAACGTTACCGACATAAAAATGCTGGAAAACAAAATGCAGCTTCCCGCAGGCAAAACGGCGGTGGGCTTCACCGTAACCAATGCCAAGATTACGGGCTCGTTTGCCGATATAAGCTACTCTGCGGATCCTGAAGAGGTTATCAAGAAGACGGGTAAAAAGGCAGTCGTTGATTGCGACGAGAATGTCGACATCCTCTTTACGGGTGACGTTTCCGAAATTCAAAGCGGCGACGACGCAGGCGTTTACACTTCCGTGGGCGGCTACATTTTCATCAAGCCTCAGCTTGACGAAGGATACGCTTTAAGCACGATTACCGTTACTTACAATGACGGCACAAGCGCCGATCTGCTTCCTTACGGCGACGAATTCTTCTTCTATAACGTAAACAACGCTCAGTACACCGTTACCGCAAGATCTGTTCTCAAATCTTCCGCAGTGGCAGTCAGCGGTACTGTAAACGTCGCAAGCGCTTACAAGTACAGCGCAACGGACAATACCGGCAGCGACCCCGATTTCTATAAGTTCTGGATAGGGTATGTGGCTCGCGAATACGCTCCTGCTGCAGGCGCCATAGGATACAAAGAAGTGGGCGTAACCTTCACCTCGGAAGACAACACGGTTTATTACGGTACAGTTAACGACGACTTTACTTACACCGCTTATCTGCCCGAGGGCAATTATATCGCGGAGTTCTTCGATTACGACCATTACGCCAAATACGTTTTGGGCAGCAAATTCAAACTGGGCAGCAGTATAACCACATTCGAAAAAATCAACCGTCTTGAACCCGACGTGCAGTCCGACGTTTCCGTTACCGGCACTGCAGTCACGGTTGACGGCAACCTCGACAAATTGTCTTTCCAGTCCCGTTACGACCACAATGCTTCTAGACCGCTTCTTCCGTTCGGCAACACTCAGAAAGTGACTTACGACGAGGCAAACGATTTGTATGTTTCCACCAGCAACATTTATCTCGGAACAGGCAATCCCGTGATGATGTTCGGCGGTAAGGTCATGACCGGCCGCGCGTTTACCTGGGATTACCACATGGATTTGCAGGCTGCAGGCTTGTCTTCCAATCCTCAGGTCCACGTCACGATAGAGCTTGACGCAGGCAAAAACGAATTGCGCCTGCAGGAGCTTTATAACGTAGACTCCGTTTCCGTCCGCACCAAGAGCAACACCGAGGAAAGGACTATAAACGGCAAATCCGACGGAAGCAAGTTCACTGCCGTGGTGCTTGAATCGGGACTTACGCCCGTTGAAGGCGGTTTCGAACTTAAAGCGGTAAGAAACAACAACCTTATCACGGTCATCATAAACGGCGAAGTTTATGCCGAGATTACCGTGGGCGTAGTTAACGTCAGAGTATCTTCGGTTGCTACTACGGAACAGGTTGATTT
>CALVUQ010000019.1 GCA_944363615.1 uncultured Clostridia bacterium
GGCGAAAGCGTCACCACCGACGAAATGAAGTGATTTTTTTGAACGTCAGACAACAGACTGAAAAATAATTTTAAGAAAACCCGACATATACGGGCTGCCGCATATAAGGCAGTAAAAAATAAACAATAAACCGAACGGACTGCAAAGACTGTTCGGTTTTTAAATTAATACAACAAAAATGCAATTTCAGACAGTTTAGCGTAAGCAACAAAAATGTGTTTTTAAAACAGGAAAATTTTATGCATTAAAACATGAGGATAAAGCGGTTTATATTATTTTTTGTGCCTTAAATCAGGTTGCATAATATTAAGGTATAAAATTTATTTTTTCACTTTTGAAAACTTGCTGATTATAAAAAGAATTTTATCGTGAGAAAGCAACAGCGACGCACTGTTTCACTCAGCTATGTCGGGTTTGGCTTGGAGGATAGCCGAAATGAGTTTTATAAACGCGGGAAAAATAGTATAAGTCGGAAAAACCGCAGGAAAAAGCTATATTGATTACCGTGCCCTCCCTTTTTTCAAGCATGGCCCGTGCTTTGTTCAGACGAAGAGTGTTAATAAATTTCAACGGACTTGTTTTGTAAACTTTTCGGAACAGTCTTCTGTAATGGACTTCGCTGACGTTGCACATGGCGGCGAGTAAAGGAATATTTATGTCGCTGTCGGTAAAGTTTTCTAAAATATAATCGTAAGACGGTTGTATTTTTTGTGCGTCGGCAGAATTATTGTAGGTTGTATAGTCTTCGATTATTTTTGAATAAATTTCGTAAAATTTTGAAAGACAGCAAATCGGATAAGAAGCTTTTTCTTTCAAATAGGCGATAGTAAGCTCGGAAAACAAATTTTTGTACGATTCGAAATTTTTGATTTTAAGAGATTCGCTTTCGCGTTTAACGCCGTCCCCCCAAGTAAAATTGATACAATAGAATTTATAATCGTCGCAATTTACGGAAATAGTATAATGCTCGCCTTCGGATATGAAAAGAATTTCCCCGGCGTTTGCTGCGAAATCATGTGTCGGGGTATGGTAAAAGCCGCTTCCCGACAGGATAAGGACAAGACAGGAGGTTGTGCGGGCTTTTTCCCCGATTTCGCGGTACCTGCCGCGCGGTAAACTGTCTTTATAGCAGTCATGGAATTCTTTTATAGGTTTTATTTTTTTGTAGATTTTTTCTTCCATAAGACGAATATATCATAAATATGGCTGTTTTTCAAGTGCTATTCAAAAAAATAAAAAAATTTAATGTTCGAAATGTACAACCTTGTTTGTTTAATGTATTTTCAAATTGTTTTGTCGTGTGTATAATGTAAACACAGGAGAAAAATCATGAAACCTTTTCAACAAACAAGCAAATTGCCGCTGAGTTTTTTCAGCGTTGCGGGAGAAAAAACTCATGATGAATTGATATCTCGTGCACGGACGGCGGGACAAAATTTTCAAGGAGAAAAAGTTACCGTGCAGTATTCGGCTCTTGTAAGCGAAGTTATGGAAAACTGCTCCGTCCTGATTGCAAAAGGCGACCCTTTTATATCCATGACGGACGGCGCGGGAGTTTTAAGCGAATTTTCGGCTGAACGCAGAAAAAAGCTTGAACTTTCCGACGAAGAGTCGGATGCTTACAAAACCCGATTGAGAAAAGGGCAGAGGGCGTGTGCGTTTCAAGGGCATGAGGATTTCGGGCATACTTGTCCCGACTTCGAGCGTATTCTTTCCGTCGGCATTTCGGGAATTGTCAAAGAGGCGGAGTCGCTTTTGAAAGAACAGAAAAGCGTTGAAAAAAAAGAATTTTATCAGTCGGTTATCCGGGTGTGGAAAAGCGCCCGTTCGCTTGCATTGCGTATGGCGCAAGCCGGCGAAAAAGAAAACGATGAAAATTTATCGGTAGCGGCAGAAAACCTGAGGTTTCTGGCTGATAATCCGCCCAAGACGTTCATGCAGGCGCTTCAGCTTATTGCGCTGTATTATGAATTACAACAGAATATAGAGGATACTCCCGTTCGTTCGCTGGGTAAGCTTGACCGGCTGCTTTATCCGTATTATTGTCATGATATGGAAAAATCGAATAAAAAAGAAGAAGACATCGAAGAGGAGTTTTCATATTTTCTGCGGCATATCGACAGCTATAAAGCCTGCGCGAACATTCCTTTTGCTCTGTGTGAAACGAGGAAAGCCCTTCCTTGCGAAAATGCGCTTACCCTTATACTTCTTCGTGTGACGTTGCGCTGTCGTTTTTCTAATATAAAAATCCATTTGAATTACCGTGCGGATATTTCGGACGAGGTTATGTTAGCAGCCGGCGACGCCATAAGGTCGGGCTCCAACAGTCTTGTGTTTATTAACAGCGATATCACCCGAAGGGCGCTTGAAAAAATCGGAATACAACGCGAGGACGCGGAAGATTTCAATATTGTAGGCTGTTACGAGCCGTGCTCCCGCGAAGAAATTCCGTGCAGTTGTGCCGGAAGACTGAATTTTTTAAAAGCGGTGGAGCTTGCCGTAAACGGCGGGAAAGACTTGCTGACGGGGGATAGTTACGCAACGGATACTCCCGATTGCGAAGCCATAACTTCTTTTGACGAATTGATGGACATTGTCAGAATGCAGTTGCGGGCTTTTGCGGAGGGGTGTATCGAAAGCGCAAAGGAAAGGGAAAAAGTACAGATTTACCTGCACGCGTCGCCGCTTCTTTCGGCAACTTACCGAACTTCGTTTTACGGCGGAAAGGACGTTTATGCGGACTACGGAGCAAAATACAACAACACATCCGTCTGCGGAATGGGGATTGCTTCGGCCGTGGACAGTTTATATGCTATAAAAGAATTGATTTTTAATCGGAAGAGAATGAGTCTTTCCGATTTTGTCGATATTTTGCGTAAAAATTGGGAAGGGGAGGAAGCGCTTCGGATTTATATTAAAAACAGATTGCCCAAATACGGAAACAATGTGCGCAAGGTAGATGAAATAGCCGAAAATCTTGTAGAATATACCGCAAATCTTATAAACGGTAAACCGAATGCACGTGGCGGGGTGTTCCGTTTTGCGCTTTTTTCCGTGGATACGCGTTTCGTTCTGGGAGAGCGCACTGCGGCTTCTGCCGACGGAAGATTGTGCGGCGAACCTCTTTCTAAAAACGCAGGCGCTTCTTCCTGTGCCGACAAAAGCGGGCTTGCGGCGCATATGCTTTCCGTCCTTTCCTACGATCACACGTGTTTTCCGGACGGAATGGTACTTGACGCAACGCTGCACTCGTCAACGGTAAGCGGCGAAGACGGACTTAAAGCATTGAACACTGCGGTAATAACTTATCTTAAAAAAGGCGGTTTTGCGTTGCATATCAATGTTCTCGATGCCGAACTGTTGCGTAAAGCGCAAAAAAATCCCGAGCTTTATTCAAACCTTCAAGTGCGTTTATGCGGCTGGAACGTTTTGTTTTCCTCGCTGAGCCGTCGTGACCAAGATGAGTTTATCGCTCAGGCGGAGGCGGCGCAATGACGGGATGGATATTTGACATTAAGCATTTTGCCGTTCACGACGGAGAAGGAATCCGAACGACCGTGTTTTTTAAGGGCTGTCCTCTCAGGTGCGTTTGGTGTCACAATCCGGAGGGGCTGACGCGCAAAAAGCAGCTTTCGTTTTTTTTGGTCAAGTGTATTGTTTGCGGAACGTGTATTAAACAGTGTCCTGTCGGAGCGATTTCGTCCCCCGGGCAAATTAATCGATCAATCTGTACAAATTGCGGCAGATGCGTAGACGTGTGTCCTGCATCCGCTCTTGCGGAGCAGGGTTATTCAGTTACGGAAGACGAGCTTTTTATAAAAGTCACAGAAGAAAAGGATTTCTATGATGATGGAGGGGGCGTCACTTTTTCGGGCGGAGAATGTTTATTGCAAGCCGAATTTTGCGCAAAAATGCTTAAAAGATTAAAAAAAGCGGGAATCAACACGGCGGTGGATACTTGCGGATTGGTTGAGCAAAAGGCTTTTGAAGCAGTATTGCCTTTTACCGACACTTTTTTATACGATTTAAAAGCTATCGACCCTGAGGTGCATAAAAGATGTACCGGGGCGGATAATGCGCTGATTTTAAATAATCTGACTTACTTAAACAATGTCGGGGCAAACCTGGAAGTCGTAATTCCTCTTGTGAAAGGATATAATCTTGACGAGTGGGTAAATATGCTTGTTTTTTTGAAAAGTCTTGACCGTGTAAAAACCGTCAAATTACTGAAATATCACGGCTTTTATTTTTCCAAATACGAGGCTCTTGGATGGAAAGCTCCTCCTGCCGATATGTCTGCCCCGACGGAAAAAGAATTCAACGACATTAAAGAATCCTTTACAGCCGAGGGCTTTATCGTAAAAACATAGCAATATTTTAAGCCGTGCGTTTGCGTTAATTCCGTTAAATAAAAGGAATTGATAATAAACTGCAAAAGTTTGTCTCGGCTTTTTACGGCTGTAAGATTAGTCGGCACGAATAGTTCAGCCGACAAGCATTCATAATTAGTTTTATATCGGGTATTTATAAGTGTTGTAATTCGCGAAACGGGTTCGGTCCGTATGGACAAAGCCCGTTTTGTCAATAATCGGGTTTGTAAGTTACGGTTTTGTTTTCCGCGGTTATATGGTCAAAAAATGCGTTTAAGGGGCGGGGAAGGCAATTTCGTTTCTTTATTTTTTGGCTATGGCAATCAAACGGTTGACTTGAAACCCGTTTTGTCATATAATGTATGTTGATTATTGTTTGGAGTTTATTATCAGATGATAAAAAAGTGTTTTGCTATTGCGGCTGTAATGGTCATGTGCCTTGTTTCGCTTTTCGGATGCGGCGGTGACAGCTATAAGAAAATAGATATCGAGGGCGTTCAGGACACTTCGTATATCGTTACCAGCAACGGCGGCAGCGCGGTTCAGTACGGAAATTATATTTATTTCCTTAACGGCACAAGAGGATATGAGGACACCGAGGCAAACGCCAATGTCTTCGGCGAGGTTATTAAAGGCGCCGTTTACCGTGCCGAGCTTATCGGCGAAAAGGCGGACGGCTCGTTTATCGTAAGCCGCGATTCCGTGACTCAGCTCGGACTTAAGTCACACAAGGAAAAGGACTACAAAAACGACGAGGTCGACGTTATTGACGTAGAGCGTATTGCGCCCAAAACCGTGGGGACAAGCGGTTACGACGGCGGCGGCATTTTCATATACGACAATTGTCTGTATTACGCTTCTCCCAACAACCTTAAAAACAAGACGGGCGACGTTCAGTATCTCAAGACCGATTTCTTCCGCATGACCCTGGACGGCAAAACCACGCAAAAGATTTACACCACTTCTTCGGACAGTTCTTCTTCGCCTTATATGTTCTATTCTTACGGCGGCTACGTTTACCTTACCGTACTTGACGGCACCGATCTTATTTCCGTAAAAATCAATAAGAAGAACGGTAAAAAAGAAGATACCGTCAAAATTGCGGAGGACGTTACCGCGGCTGTTATGCCCACCAAACCCGTTTATTACGCCGGCGTCAACGAAAATACGATTTACGACTTTATTTATTTCGAGCGCGCTGCCACAAAGGACGACGTAACTCAGTCGGGCGAAATTCTGGAATTTGTGCGCCCCGACGGCAGCAGCCGTACCGTTTTCGAGGCGGACGGAAAAACCGATTATACTCTCGAAACCGTGAAAGACGGCTATCTTTTCTACCGTAAGTCTTACAACTACACCAACCGCGTTTATGCGCGCAATATGCACGACGCGCTTTGCGTGGATGAAAATTATAAAAACGATGAGGCAAACAAGGACAAGCAGGATTTCCAGAAGGATATTTTCAAAGGCAGCGTTTCCGACCTTGACAACCTTGACGTTTATCCGTTTGTTTCGGGTTACGAATTCGGACAAGAAAACGTAAGCAACGTCATAAACGTGCTTACGCTGACCAAAGCAACTGAAAGCACCGACAGCAGCGACAGCACGTCAACAACGCTTACGCTTTCGCTTTATGCGGACGGCGAATACAAGTCTACGCTTGCTACCGGCAGTGCGGTTACGATAGACAACGTTTACGACAACAGCGTTTATTATACCGCGGACGGCACTCTTTACAGGGTGTATGTGGGAGCCGGCTCCGATATGAGCGCGGTTACCGTTGCCGAAGACGTGACAAGCGGTACTTACGGCGCGGACGTTGCGGGCGGATATCTCGTATTCTTCGGCTCCGTCGCAGACGACACTACCGGTTACGCTTATTTCTATGAAATCAACGGCCTTGAGGGTAACGACGAACCTGTTTTCGTGGGCGAAATTATTGAAGACGAGCAGCCTTCCGTTACCGAATCGCTTACCATTGTCGAGCAGCCCGATAAGACTCAGTACACCGTGGGCGAAAAGCTGGATATCACCGGTCTCGTCGTGGAAGCCAATTTCTATGCCGACAGCGAGGGCAATCGTCCCGAACCCGTAACGATTGAGGTGACCGAGGATATGTTAAGCGGATTTGACAGCTCAGTCGCGGGCGACGTGACGGTTACTATTACCTACGACAAAAAGACGGTCGACTTCACCGTCACCGTGTCCGAGCCTTCTTCCGACGAGGAAACGGCGGATACCGCTTCTTCGTGCTCCACCGTTGCACCCGTGGGACCGTGGTTCTTTGCGGGCGGAGGAGGAGTTCTGCTTCTTGCTTCAGGAGTGCTTTTTGCGGGTAAAAAAAGGAAGTCCGCTTCGCTTTGATTAAGGCGGAATCAAGGACAACTTAAAAAGACTTAAAACGGACTTGCTTGAAAACGCAGGTCCGTTTTTGATTGAAAAATTATTTCTTTTTCGGAAAAATCGCCGTTTTCATGGCAAAAGCACGATAAAATCGCTTGACAATCGTATATGCCGTATTGTAAAATATTAAGGCATCTTGAAAAGGTGTTATTTATTTTGCCCTGAAATTAAGCCCCTTTAAGGCAGAATACTCATCTTTTTGCGGATTGCAGCCATTGCTTTTCGTCGGCGTGAAACGGCAGAATCGCATTGCAAAATATTTTGTATTTTTGAGGATATTACCGTGAAAACTTTTATGGCTAATGAACAGAATATCTCCAGAAAATGGTATGTCGTAGACGCTACGGACATGCCTATGGGACGCCTGGCCAGCCAGGTTGCGGCGGTATTGCGCGGCAAAAACAAGCCTACCTTTACCCCCCATGTCGATTGCGGAGATTTCGTTATCGTTATCAATTCGGATAAGATCGTTCTTACAGGAAAAAAACTTGAAAACAAGTATAAATCCCGTCACACTCTTTATATGGGCGGTCTTAAGCAGGTTCAGTACAAAAAGCTTATGGCTGAAAAAAGCGACGAAGCGCTTTACCTTGCAATAAAGGGCATGCTTCCCAAAAACAGCCTGGGCAGAAAAATGCTTAAAAAAGTGCGCATTTATAAGGGTGCGGAACACAATCATGAGGCTCAGCAGCCCGAAGTTCTTAATCTAGTGAAGAGGTATAACTAATCATGGCAGCAAAATCCACCGCAAAAAAGAAATTGCAGTACTGGGGTACCGGCAGACGTAAAAAGGCCATTGCAAGAGTGCGTTTGGTTCCCGGCACCGGCACCGTGAATGTCAATAAACGCAGTCTTGAAGATTATTTCGGACTGGATACTCTTAAGCTTATCGTTAATCAGCCCCTTGCGCTTACCAATTCCGCCGATAAATATGACGTTTTCGTCAACGTTAAGGGCGGCGGTCTTACCGGTCAGGCGGGCGCTATCCGCCACGGCATCGCACGCGCGCTTGTCGTTGCCGACGCTAACCTTAAGACGGAGCTTAAAAAAGCAGGTTACCTTACCCGTGACCCGAGAATGAAGGAGAGAAAGAAATACGGTCTCAAAAAGGCGCGCAGAGCTCCTCAGTTCTCCAAGAGATAATTATTTATCGTTCAATTACGGTCGTGTCGTTTCGGCGCGGCCGTTTTTTTTATTCCGATATGTACGGCAAAACGGTTTTATCAAGCTAGGAAACCAAAGAGGCATGACGATTACGGTCGGGACGGAATTTTAATCGGGGGGGAGACGAAAATAATTCTAATAAATTAAAAAGGCTTATGACAATTACGGTTATGACCTTATTTCGGGTTTTGGATTGCGGCGTATACAGCAGCGTATCGTCAAGGCAAAAAACAGAACACGACAGAATTTTGTTTATAACCTGATTGAATATCGCATCTGTTTCTACGGATTATCGGTAAAATGGGTTAATGCGTTTATGCGTTGTTGCGCATATAAGGGATTCGGGTTTATTTCGGGCTGCAAAATCACGTTGATTGCGCATATGTGCTTACGACCTTATTTTGCCCAGTATTTTAAATCGGGAAAGGTGTACTGCCGATTGCAGGTGTATGTTAATTGTTTTCGCGTTTAATTAAGGAGATTTTTTCTGATTGCAGCTTAAAGGCAAGGGGCTTAACCATCGATTTGTTATTAAGACGATTTTTAATATTAAAGGTCAAAAAATATTTTCTTCATTCTTTTGAAAAACGAGTAATCTGATGCGCATAAGTGATGTAAAAAATTTTAATGTAAGCTGTCAAATTTTAGAGGCTGAAGTTAACTTAAAATCGGTTTTTTTAATATTTACGCAAAAAACTTTTCCGTAACCACGATTATCGCAAAAGGCATAAGGGTTTTGTTTGATAAACCTTACGAATTGTGTTATAATTTTTTCATGGACGTATTAAGCAATCTTAAAAACAGCGGATTTACCTTTTCCAAGAAATACGGTCAGAACTTTTTAACCGACGAAAAACTTTTATCCGATATCGCTTGCGACGCGCATATCGGCCGCGACGACGTAGTGCTGGAAGTGGGCGCGGGGGCGGGGACTCTTACCCGTGCGCTGGCGCAAAAGGCGGGGAAAGTCATAGCGTTTGAAATTGACCGCTCGCTTGAAACGACGCTGTCGCATACTCTTCGCGACTTTGACAACGTTACGGTAATTTACGACGACGTCACCAAATTCGGGGAAGAGGAGCTTGACGCTTTGACCGGCAAAAGGTACAAGGTGGTGGCTAATTTGCCTTACTATATCACCACACCGCTTTTGTTCATGTTTCTGGATCGCGCTGATCCGCCCGTTTCGCTTACCGTTATGGTGCAAAAGGAAGTCGCGGAAAGAATTTGCGCCACCGAAAAGAAAGGCGATTACGGCGCACTGTCCGTTTCCGTTGCGGTAAGGGCGGACGCCGAAATTACGCGTATTGTTCCGCGTGACAAGTTTATACCCGCTCCCAACGTGGACAGTGCGGTGGTAAACATAGTTTTAAGGGGCAAAACGGGCGCAAAGGACGACGCTACGCTTTACGGCCTTATCAAAAAAGCCTTTGCCATGAAGCGCAAAACCCTTACCAACAATCTTTCTTCTGGTTACTCTGTAACGAAACCCGAAGCAGAGGCGTGGCTTACTGAGGCCGGCGTTAAGCCGTCCGCCCGCGCCGAAGAACTGTCGCCCGCGCAATTCGTCACTCTTTCCGACGTTATTTACGCAAAAACAAAAAATTCTTACCGAAAGTAAGGAAGTTATTCCCGCAATCGGTAAAAAACAGCGGATTAAACGCTTGTAATGCCGATGCCGTTTCCTTTGCCGTTTTTTATACTGATGGAAAGTTTTTAGGTTAAGACTTTTTTAAATTTGCAAAAAATGCACTGTACAGAATATTTTCCCGTCCGCGAAAAAATGCGGGCGGTTGTTTTTATGGAATCAAAAAAAATATTATGGCGTTTAAAGGGCAAAAACGTTTGCTTTATTGATTTAAAAGAATTATAATATATGCGGTGGAGATTGGGTTTCCGTCTAAACCGTTACCCGTTCAGCATCCTATTGTTTAAGTCAGGGTCGGGTAAAACTACAATGTAAATATTTTTTGGAGGTTTTTTATGAACACCTACGGAATCGAAAAACACAATATAATGACGCCAAAAAACGTATACCGCAACCTCAGTCCCGCGGTTCTTACCGAAATGGCGCTTAAAACCGAAGAATGCAAACTTACCGATAAGGGCGCTCTTTTGGTGGAGACGGGCAAATATACCGGCCGCAGCCCCAAGGACCGCTACGTAGTCGACGAGCCTACCACCACCGCCAACATCAACTGGAATAATGAAAACAAGAAGATTTCCGAAGAGACTTTCGAGCGCATTTACGGCGAAATCGCCGCTTATTTAAGCAACCGCGACATTTATATTTTCGACGGTTTTGCGGGCGCTGACGAAAAGTACAGAATCGGCATCAGAATCATCAACGAATACGCTTCTCAGAACCTTTTCATGCACAACATGCTTATCCGCCCCACCGCGGAAGAGCTTGAAAAGTTTGAAGAGAACTTTACCGTCATCTGCGCGCCCGGCCTTAAGCTTAACGCAGAGAAGGAGGGCATCAACTCCGAGGCGGCTATCATCCTCAACTTCAAGAAAAACATCGTCCTTATTGCGGGCTCCAAGTACTGCGGCGAAATGAAGAAATCCGTTTTCTCGGTCATGAACTACATATTGCCGCTTGAAGGCGTGCTGGGTATGCACTGCTCCGCCAACATGGCTATGGACGGCAGCGGCGACACCGCGCTGTTCTTCGGCCTTTCCGGCACGGGCAAAACCACTCTTTCCGCCGACCCCAACCGCGGTCTTATCGGCGACGACGAGCACGGCTGGTCCGACAAGGGCATTTTCAACATAGAGGGCGGCTGCTACGCAAAGTGCATCGACCTCAGCAAGGAAAAGGAGCCTGAAATTTACGGCGCAATCCGTCACGGCGCAGTCGTGGAAAACGTCATCGTCGATCCCGATACCAGAATCCCCGATTACTCCGACAACAGCCTTACCGAGAACACCCGTGTTTCTTATCCCATCGATTTCATCGACAACGCGGTCGTTCCTTCCGTGGGCGGACATCCCAAGACCATAATCTTCCTTACCGCAGACGCTTACGGCGTGTTGCCTCCCGTTTCTAAACTCACCAAGGAACAGGCTATGTATTACTTCGTTTCGGGTTATACCTCCAAAGTCGCGGGTACCGAGCGCGGTATAACCGACCCCGTTTCCACTTTCTCGACCTGCTTCGGTTCGCCTTTCCTGCCGCTTAAGTCCAGCGTTTATGCTGAGCTGCTCGGCGAAAAGATCGAGAAACACGGTTCCAACGTTTACCTTGTTAACACCGGATGGAACGGCACCGGCAAGAGAATGAGTCTTAAAGCTACCCGCGCAATGGTTACCGCCGCGCTTAACGGCAGCCTTGCAAACGTAGAGTATTACGTAGAGCCCTACTTCGGACTTAACGTGCCCAAGACCTGCCCGGGCGTCGAAAGCGAGATTCTTGATCCGCAGAACAGCTGGGCGGATAAAAAGGCTTACGACAAAAAGGCGAAAGACCTTGCCAAGAAGTTTGTGGAAAACTTCAAGAAATACGACCATATGCCCGCCGAAATCGTTAACGCAGGCCCCAAGGCGTAATCCTTTCAGGTTCGGTTAAACAGATTATAAGGCCGCATAATTAAGGCATAATATTAAAAGAAAAACCGTCGTCCGCTTGAAGGACGGCGGTTTTTTGCCGTTTGCTTGCATCTCAATTTGCCGATTGCTTGTATCTTAAAAATATTTTAAGATTTTACAGGAATTTTATTTTTAAAGATTAAATTTTAAATTACTTAAATGACAAATAATTTGGCGTCACGTATGTTTTCGGTATCTAATGCGAAGACGAATCTTAAACGCGCTTAATCTGAAAGGATAAATATTCGGCTATGAATACATGAAGAGAAGCGAGGTATGCGCTTCAATTCATACTTTATTTAAGCTTTTCAGCGATTTTTTAGAGATAACGGCAAAAGTCAACGAAGAACTATCCTATTGGATTCTCGGCGGCGGCAAATGAGCTTAAGACTGTGAGTTTTGTTGACAAGAGGGCGGCGGCAATATATAATAAACCAAATCGGCGCGGGGAAAACGGACGGTATGATAATAAAAGGTATAAAAAATTATCTTATAAATCTTAAATACGTTTTTACGCCTTTGGGAACTTTGTTTCTGGGGGTGGTGATAGGGCTGTCGGTGCTTATCCCCGATATCGTTTCGGCGGTCGAATACGTTGTCAGCGAGGTAAGCGCGCTTGCGGAAAGTACCGTTCTGGATTTATCCGCGATGTGGAACAGCTTTCTGAGGGAAGTAAGCGGACTTAACTGGTCCGATCCTATTTCCGCGATACGCACGGCTTTGAATGAGCAATGGCTGGAGGCTACTTTTTTCTCATGCATAAACGCGCTTGTGGGCGATATCGAAACCTACAGGGAAGCGATTATGCGCATAATTCAAACGGCGGTCGGATTTGTCGCGTCGGGCACGGTGGCGTTTATTGTGTGGACTGTGGTCGGATTTGTCGGGGGATATTTCCTTACCAGGTTTCTGGTAAGACGCAACATCGCAAAAAGGGCGTTGTGGAAATTTCTTCTTGTTTCTTTTGTGGGCTCGCTGTTGTCCGCAACGCTTGTAGCAACGTGTCTGGTTATGATTGCCGCTCTTAAACTCGGCGCACTGTGGTCGTTTATACTTACTTTAATGCTTACCGGATTCGTTTCGCTTTTCGAGGCGTACATAGTTCACGGCAACAAACAGATAAAGCCCGTTGAGATTATCAATGTTTTCAATATCGCAAGACTTTTCTTGTCGGATCTGCTAATACTTACTGTGGCGCTGCTGATTTCCGCGGCGGTTAGTTCGGTGCTTAAAGGGCCTGTTTCATTGTTCGTGTGGGTGCCCCTTATCGAAATAGCCCTGATAGTCATAAGCATGAATGCCGAGTCTTACGTCAAGTCAGTTGCCGAAAAGAAAAAAGCATTGCTTACGGCCGCGGCGACGAAATCGTCGGTTTCAGAGTCGGAGAGTATTAACGGCGAACGCGTTTTGCAAATTTCATCTGTGGCGGCAGAGAATTTAGAACACAGAGGAACAAAAGGAAAAACCGATTCTTTAACAACTGTTTCGGCGGATAAAACCCATTCGGCCGTCCCGGACTATTTAAATAAGAAATTCTCTGAAGACGGTGAAAATCACTCTTTTATTACAAGCGGCTTGAATGCAGTCAAAGCCACCGACAACCATAACAGCGGGAAAAAGAACAAAACGAATAATAACGTTTACGGCAGCAAAACGTCAAACGGGAGAGAAGAAAAAGCAGTTAAAACGGTTGATAACCGCGACGGCGGGAAAAAGAACAGGACGCAAGGCAACTATAAAAGCGGTAATAAGAAAGGCAAGGCAGCAAATGAAAGTAAAACCGACGGCGGTAAAACAACCAGCACGACGAGAGATTAAACGGCGGAACAAAATACGCTGGTAATAAAGCGGTAAAATCCGATGACGTTACGATAAAGACAGACGTAAAGGGAAACGCGTCTTCCTCTGCGGGGGAAAGCTCAAAGAAAAATAAAACCTTACATGAAAGAATATTAAGGAATGAAAAATTCCGTTTAGGCGAAAATTAACGGAATTACTTTTATAGGAAAATTCATATTTCCTTTCCTTATGAAAGTATCTCCGGCCTTATATCGGGTATTCAACAAACAAATCATAGCGAATGTTTTTTCAGTGAATTTGTAAAAAGTGTCTTTCTTGACAGGAAAAATCTCAAATACGGAAAATAATCTATGGAATTAAACGAATTGAAAATAGTACCGCAGTTTGCCGCGGAAACGGTGTGTTGCTTTACGGGCAACCGTCCGCACAAGCTACCTTGGGGCAGAAACGAGAACAGTATCGAGTTCAGAAAGGTAAAAGCCGATTTCGAAGCGACGATAAGACGGCTTTCGGACGAAGGATACTCTCTTTTCGTTTGCGGCGCGGCTTTGGGTGGTGACACGTATTTTGCCGAAGCGGTGATTGAAATTAAGAAAAGCAGAGAAGTTTTTTTGGAATGTGCGGTTCCTTTCCCCGCTCAGGCGGAAAACTGGTCGGAAGAGGACAGAAAAAGATATTCTTTCATCATAGATAAAAGCGATTTCGTCACGGTGATATCGCCGCATTACACGTCCGACTGCATGATGAAAAGGAACAGATATATGGTTGACAAGTCGTCGGTTATAGTTACTTTGGATTACTGCGCCGGCGGCGGAACCGCGGCGACCGTTGCGTATGCCAAAAAGAGAGGGTTAAGGATAATTCCTTTAAGACGTAAATAATTTAAAAACGCACCGTAAAACAGTTTACAAACGTATCTCTTTTGCATATAATATTGCAGTAAGAAAAGCCGAAGAAAAAATTACGGGTTTTCGGCGCCGAACGGAGAAAATTTTTATGAGCGAAAACAAGCCTAAATATATACTTTGTCCCCGCTGCGAGCTGAATTATATTGAAGAAAGCGAGGGCTACTGCAAAGTTTGCAAAGCGGCAATGGGTTTGCTTGACCCCAGTATTCTTATCCCTGAAGAGGAGGAGCTGACGGGGGAAAAGCTTTGTCCCGTTTGCAAAGTCAATTATATCGGCGAGGACGAAGACGTTTGTTTCCTTTGCAAGCGTGAAAGAGAAGCCAAGGAAGCCGCAGAGGACACCGAGGACGCATGGATGAACTTCGTTGACGAGGAAGTCCCCGAGGAAAGCGAGGACATGGCGGACATTTCGCTTTCGGAGCTTGCCGAAGAAGAAGACGAGGACGAAGAAGAGGATGAGGAAGAAAACTCACCCGACGACTTTGACTACGATATCGATGACGACGACTTCGAAGACGTGGACGACGAAGAAGACGAGGACGAAGACGAAGAAGACGACGAGGAAGCCGAGGACGATAAATAAAGAATCATATCCCGCAGACGCAACAGTCGCCGGCGGGATTTTTATATTTAAATAGATAAGGGGGCATGAGGGGGTTGCCGAAAGAGAACACGTATTTATTCGGTTATCACATCTTATAAAAGGCGCTTAAGCAATAGGATTCGGGCTTATCTAGACGGGAATTAAAAAAAGTTACCGAAAAACGCTTTACATACTTTAAGCCGATAAAGTATAATGAAACGGCGGACAAACGTGAATGAAAATTCAATCTGATTTACAGGGGCATGACAATGAACAATAAACACAAGACCAAAGACGACGAACTTTTTGAAGTTATCGCCAGAATAAAAACCAAAGACGCCGCGGCGAAATTCTTTGCGGATTTATGCACTCCCGGGGAAATAACCGCCATGTCGCAAAGGCTTACGGCGGCGAAACTTCTGCTTAACGGCTGCACTTACGAGCAGGTTATCGCAGCGACGGACATTTCGTCAGCGACTCTTTCGCGGGTTTCCAAATGCGTCAAGCACGGCGAGGGTTACAGGAATATGCTTGCGCCCAAAGAGTGACGGACGGAATAAAGGCTGAAATCCGCGCGCATTTAATATCGCTTTACCCCAAAAGAGCAGGCAAAAACTATTGTGGCTGCTGCGGGAATAAAAAGCTTATAAAACGGCAATAATTACCGCATGAGGAAAAGGGCGGTAAGCATTGAGGAAATCAAAAGCGACGTTGCGTCTCTTGTGGGGCAAAAGCTTAAAATAAGCGTAAACAAAGGACGTAAAAAAGTCGTAAAGTACGACGGAGAACTTTCGGGAGTTTATCCCAGCGTATTCGTACTTAAGATTACGGGCGACAAAACGATAAATTCGCTTTCGTGTTCTTACAGCGACGTGATTTGCGGCGACATAAAACTGAAAGGCGAAAACAAAAAATAATCCGAAGCGGAAAACACTTCCGCTTTTTTCATTTTAAATATTAAAAAATAAATATAAAAAAATTTCCTTTTAATGTCATAAAAGGACTAGCCGGACTATAAAATATAGTGTTACTTTGGACAAATTATTTTTTAGGAGGTTAGCCGATGGCTTTCGAACCCGTATTTGAAGTAGTAAAAATTAACTCTAAGAGGAGATTGGCTAAAACTCAGGCCGTGGTGGAAGCGAAACTGTTGCCCGCACCCAATACAGTGATAGCCAGAGTGCTTTCCATCACCGCCGACAGCGTTATCGGCGCGTCCGAGGTCTTTACGGGCGAGATAAGGTATAACGGTCGGGTTAACTTTAAGGTGCTGTTTGTGGACGTGGACGGGCATAATCACAGCATGGATTACAATGCGGACTTCTCGGATAAGATAGAAGACTCCGCCGTCACGCCGCTTATTACGCCCTATCTTACCGCAGACGTAATGGATACCGACGTCTTAAGCGTATCCGCAAACGAACTTAAGCTTGCCTCGGTCGTGGAAATCAAGCTTGACGCGGTTGTAGAAGAGGAAATAAAATATCTTTCCTCGGGC
The DNA here is from genome assembly GCA_944363615.1 of uncultured Clostridia bacterium. GTDB lineage: Bacteria > Bacillota > Clostridia > Christensenellales > Pumilibacteraceae > UBA10677. The sequence goes on from CALVUQ010000019.1 coordinate 16,318, forward strand.
GGCGAGGGGCTGTATACTCACGACGATAACGTGGAATATTCCCGCCTTGTGGCAAGCGGCAGCGGCGCGGTTACGCTTTCGTCCACCTTATCCGACGTCAAAATCGTAAACGTTTTGCTTGCTGAGCATAAAGCGGTCATAACTTCGCGTACGGCCGGAGTGGACAGCGTCCGGGTGGAGGGCATGGTCATCAGCGACATCTGCGGCGAAACGGCGGACGGGCTTATTGCAAGTTACCGCGCGGAAACGCCTTTTTCGGAAGAGTTCGGCGCGGCGGACGCGCGTCCGGCGGATATCGTGCTTGCTTCCGCTTCGGTCAGCGGTACCACCGCTCTTGAAACCGACGGCGAAGTCAACGCGCTTGTATCAGAATACTTTCTTAAAGTGGATTACGGCGTGTACACCGAAGCAATGTTCACGGTCATCACCGACGCTTTCAGCGTCACGCACGAGCTTCTTACCACAACCGAAAGCGTCAATATTCTTAAACCCGCCCTTAACGAAACGGTTACCGACAGGGTGGAGGGCAGCGTAACTTTAGAAGTCAACATGCCCATTGTGGACAATATTCTTGCCGCGACGGCGCTCAGGCTGAACGTCACCAACGTTGTTTCTTTCGACGGAGAGGCGCTTATCGAGGGTATTGTAAGCGGTAACATCATTTATTACAGCGCCGAGGCGAACTCCAAAAACTCGGTGGCGGTGGAACTTCCTTTCTCGCTTAAAAGCGCGGTTTCGGGACTGAGCGAGGGCGACGAAATTATCGCCCGCGGCGAAGTGACGGCCGTTACGCTTAAAATCCGCCGAGGAAACGAAATCGACATCCGCGCGGACATCAGTGTGGAAATACAGGCTTCTATGCCCGTTACCAAATGTATTATTACGGAGCTCACTCAGGGCGAAATGCGCGAGTTGCCTTCCTCCGCGATATCCATACATATCGCAAAACCGGGCGAGACGCTTTGGGACGTGGCCAAGGCTCTGGGCAGCACTCCCGAACTCGTTATGCTGCAGAATCCCGACATTATTTTGCCTCTTTCCGGCGGAGAACGCGTGATTGTTTACAGGCATCTTACGAAATAGCGTACTTCTTTACGGGAATTGACATATAACCGATTAGATGTTATAATCGGCGTATGAATTCGGTAAAGGTAAAAGTTTACGCAAAAATCAATCTGTCGCTTAACGTTTGCGCTAAAGACGGATTGTATCATGATCTCGATACGGTAATGACGTCGATTGACTTGTTCGACGTCGTTTCCGTCGTTAAAAGAGCGGACGACAGCGTTAACGTAAGCTTCGACGGCAAAAAAGTCCTTTCCTCAAACGCCATGAAAGCCGCTTTGCTTATGCGGGATTCGTTTAATACGGGCGGCGTTGATATCTTTGTCCGGTCGGGCATTCCCTCGGGCGGGGGGTTGGGCGGCTCCAGTGCGGACGCTGCTGCCGTCATTCGCGCAACCGACCTGTTGTACGGGCTTAAATTAGGAGTGGGCGATTTGATTTCCATTGCGGCAAAAACAGGCAGCGACGTCCCGTACATGCTCTTCGGCGGCTATGCGCGGCTAAGGGGCAAAGGCGAATTCTTTACCCCTTTCGACGGACCGGAAGGAAAGGTTCTCGTTTCGGGCTTCGGCAGCGTGGATACGGCAAGTTGTTTTGAAAGGTTCGACCTTCTCGGCGGGCAGGGGATTAAATGTGACAACGACGTTCTCGTTAGGGAGTTGGAAAGCAGAAGTTTCAACGATTGCGGAAAGCTTTTCAATAACGCCCTTTTCGACGCCGCCCAATCCCTGAATCCGCATGTCGGCAGAATTTACGACATTATGCGCGCAAGCGGACTTGACGCCTGCATGACGGGCAGCGGGTCTTACGTTTTCGCGTCGGGTGAGGACGGCGCTTTATCTGCCGCCGCAAAAAAGCTGAAAGACTCAGGATATTCGTATAACATCATAAAAACCGTAAAAAACGGCTGCATAACGGTATAAACGTTTGCTTTTTGTCAATAATCTTCCTGTCGCAATCTGCGGCGGGGAGATTTTTTTATGAAGAAAATATTGTGTTTACTGTTGAGTTTTTGTATTTTTATGATATTTTGCGGTTGTAACGCGCATAATAACGACAGCGCCGAATACAGTCTTTTGCGGATACATATTCGCGCTGACAGCAACGACGATGACGATCAGGCCGTCAAAATGCTGGTCAAGGAAAACGTAAGCGATTATCTTACCTCGCTTTTAAAGGGCGTAAGCACATTCAGGGACGCTTACGAAATTCTTGAAAGCAGCCTTGACGAGATTGAGTCGCGTGCCGAAAAAGTTTTAGAGGACAACGGTTTCTTTTACGGAGCGGAGGCGAAGCTTAACAACGAGTATTTCCCGACGCGCGCGTACGAAGACGTCGTCGTGGAATCGGGATTTTACGACGCGCTTATTATCAATCTGGGCAGCGGCAAGGGCGATAACTGGTGGTGTGTGATATATCCGCCTTTATGTTTCGTCAAGGCCGAGGCAGGCGAGGGCTTTAAGTACAAATCGAAAATCAAGGAGCTGTGGGACAAATACGTCAAAGGCGAAACTGCCTGAAAAAAACGGAGGAGAATTAAAAAAATGCTTGTAAAGGAAAAAAGAAGAATTCTTTCGCGCATTGTGCTTGTTATTCTCGGATTGGTGTTGCTGTTTGGGTCGCTAAGCTTTGCTTACGGCGACGCGCAGGCAAAAAATATCGTAAAGGGCGACACTGCGGAGAATATCAAAATCGTACAACAGCGGCTTTATAACCTTAAATATTACACTTATAAGGTGGACGGCATCTGGGGCAGCCGCACGCTTGCCGCGGTCAAGAACTTTCAGCGCGATAAAGGTCTTGTCGCGGACGGAATAGTTGGCGCCAAAACCGAAAAAGCGCTGGGAGTAACGCTTAATCAAAGCAGCAGCACGTCGCTTTCGTCGACCGAGCTTAACCTGCTTGCAAGGTGCGTTTATTCCGAAGCCAGGGGAGAGCCTTACACCGGTCAGGTGGCGGTTGCGGCGGTAGTGCTTAACCGCGTAAGAAGCTCGTCGTTTCCCAATACCGTATCGGGCGTTATTTATCAGCCGGGCGCGTTTACCGCGGTAAGCGACGGCCAGATTAACTTGACCCCCAACGAAACGGCTTACAAAGCCGCGCGCGACGCGCTTAACGGCTGGGACCCCACGAACGGGTGTCTATATTACTATAACCCCGCGACGGCAACCAGTAAGTGGATCTGGTCGCTTAAGGTAGAGCTTACCATAGGCAGACATTCGTTTGCGCGCGCTTAAAGGAGGCTGAAAAATCATGAGGACAACCGAAAAAAAGAGAAATTATCCGCTGTTGCTTATTGCGGCGGTCGCGGCGCTTTTCGTGTTAAGCGCGGTGCTGATTGCGGGCACGGTGGTAATCAACGGCGAAAGCTCGAAAAGACAAAACGCGCTTGAAAGCGTTTATTCCCGTGCGCTTTACGATATGTGCGACAGCGTTAACAATCTGGAGGTCAATCTTTCCAAGCTTATGGTCGCTTCTTCCGAGGCGGAAAGCGTGTCCATTATAAACGAAACGCTTGCCCAGGCCGAACTTGCCGAATCGTCTTTGTCGGCGCTGCCGCTGGATATGGGGAATATTCGCAAGACAAGCAAATATTTCAATCAGGTAGGCGACTGGTGTCAGTCGTACTCGACGGCAATCATCAAAGGCGGCGCAACCGAAAAATTCGCGGAACAGGCGGAAACTCTTTACATTGCCGCGCGCAACATCAATCAGAACCTTAAAGACCTTGTGCAGGCCACGGAGGGAAGAAAAATCACCGAATGCGTGGGCGAAAAAAGGCTTCTGTCGCTGGACTTCGAATTTTCTTTCGAGGATATGGAAAACAACAGTATCGAGTACCCCGAACTCATTTACGACGGACCTTTTTCCGATTCCAAAAAATACTGTTTCCACGCCATCGACGCCCTTGACGAGATCGGCAGCGAGCAGGCCGTAGAAAAAGCGGTCAATGTGTTCGGGCTTAAAAACGCAGTCTTTAAGGGCGAAACCGACGGAAAAATCAGAGTTTACGAGATTGAAGGAGAGGTGGACGGCTATGACGCTTACGTGTCCGTTTCCAAAAAAGGCGGCATGATAATCGGCTTCAACCGCACCAAGTCCGTGGGCGGCGTGACTTTAACCAAAGAGCAGGCTTGCCGCATTGCGACCGATGAAATTTCCGCGCTTGGTTACCCGAATCTGCAGCCCGTCTGGTACAACAGCGAAAACGGCGTGGGATTCGTCAATCTCGCCCCCGTGGAAAACGGCATAACTTATTACACCGACCTTGTAAAAGCCAAGGTGGCGCTTGACGACGGTACGATTCTGGGCTGCGAGGCAACGGGCTATTGTTCCGCCCATCACGCGCGAGAGCTTGCCCCCACCGTTTCGGAAAAAACGGTACGCTCGCTTGTGAATCCCAAAATCAGCGTGGAAAAAGTTTCGCTTGCGGTCATTCCCGACGGCGAAAACGAAAGATTCTGTTACGAAGTGTACGGAAGTTACAAAGGTCTGGACTACTTTATTTACGTCGACGCAGAGACGGGCGCTCAGGCGGACGTACTGAGAGTGGTGGACTCCGGCCAGGGAAGTATGGTTATGTAACAACGCCGTTTTCTTTAAAGGTAACTGATAAACAGCTTAAAACGCCGTCGTATGGTTCATCGCGTCGGCGTTTTGCTTTTTCAAAAAGTTGAGTCGGGCCTATTTAACGGGATTAAATTTGCCCGATTGCTTTTAAAAAGCGTTTTATCGGCATTTAACGCCTTCTGTTTGCGGTAGGTAAAGGCTTTTTTAAGGCCGAATACTTTTGTTTGTGCGTTTTAAGGAAATAAATATATAAGGTTAATGCTTTTATGTTATGTGGGCTTTAAAAGCAGTTTTTATGCCGACATGCGCGCATATGCGCATATAATAATTCTGATACGGGTTTACTGTGCGTATTTTTAGTTTAAGCTTAAGCCGGGTACCGAAACAGGCTGTTTTTGTGCGCGATTTACGGCGGTTTTTAAGCAAGTTTCTTGACTTGAACGAAAAACGGCGTTATAATTTAAAGGAGGTTAAAATATGTACGACGCAATTATCATCGGCGGAGGTCCTGCGGGACTTACCGCGGCAATATATTTAGGCAGGGCTAACCGTAAAACCGTGGTGCTGGAACCCGTTCCCGCGGGCGGTCAGGCGGGGATAATAAACGACATAGTCAATTATCCCGGCTTTGCGTCCGTATCGGGTTACGAACTTATTGACAATATGATGAAGCAGGCAAAGGCTTTCGGTTGCGAAATTCTCTATTCGGGTGCAAAAAGCGTGGACGCGGCGGCAAAAACCGTCACTCTTACCGACGGGAAAGTGCTTGAAGGGCGAGTCATAATCGTCGCTACCGGCTGTAAGGCGAAAAGCCTGGGGCTCAGCGGTGAGGAGGAGCTTTTAGGCAGCGGCGTCAGTTACTGCGCCACTTGCGACGGCGGTTTTTTCAAGGGGAAAAACGTTGCGGTCGCGGGTTTCGGACAAAAGGCGAGGGAAGCCGCCGAATACCTTAAGGGCATTGCGGGCAAGGTCTACTACATCGTTCGCGGCGGCGATAAAGTGGAAGGGGCGGAAAACCTGGACGGCACGGTAACCGCGCTTATCGGGAAACCGCTTAATGCGATCGAAGTCGTTTCCGCCGACGGCGAAAAGAGAATTCTGGACGTTTCCTGTCTGTTTGTTGCGGCGGGATATACGCCCGTTACTTATCTGATTGCGGGGCAGGTGAAAACAGACGATAAGGGTTACGTTTTCACGGACGAAAACATGATGACGTCTGTAAGGGGCGTGTTTGCGGTGGGCGATATACGCGTCAAGAATCTGCGGCAGATCGTCACCGCCGCATCCGACGGCGCAATTGCCGCTCAGGCTGCGCTGAGATATATCAACATGAAATGATTCGGAGGTGTTTTCATGGCTTTTCTGGAACTTAAATGCAAGGCTTGCGGTCATGAATTTGAAGAATTCACGCACGACGGCAAGTATCCCGCGTGCCCCGTCTGCGGCGGCGAAACCGAGCAGAAGTACAGCGGTAAATGCTGGGTTAACTCGGTGCGTAAGGGCGAATGCAGCGGTCATTGCGCCACCTGCAAGGGATGCGGTAAATAAAGTTTGTTTTTTCGCCCGCGCGGCTTAAAACCGCGGCGGGAGCGGCTGTTGAATTTTCTAAAGGGGAGGTATTGAATTCATGGAAGTCAAAGAAGCTCTTTTTTCGCGCCGAAGCGTCAGAAAATATGCTGACCGCGAAGTCGAAAGGGAAAAACTGGAATACGTGCTTAAGGCAGGCGCTTATGCCCCCAGCGCTTTGAACAATCAAAGCCGTCAGTTTATCGCCATAACGGACAAAAATCTGCTTGACAAGCTTAACGACGCCGTGGAAAGCGGCTCGGACGAGGCGACTCGCGCACGCATCAAGGGCAGAAGCGAGTCGGGCAAATTCAACTTCTTTTACAATGCGCCCGTGCTTATAGCGGTTTGCGATTCTCCGGAGGCGTACAGGCCGCAAGAGGATTGCGCCTGCGCGCTTGAGAACATGTTTCTCGCCGCGCTGGACGCGGGACTGGGAAGCTGCTGGATAAATCAGCTTACCGGAAGGTCGGACGAAAAGGCAATCAACGCCGTGCTTAAAGAGGCAGGAATGGAAAAGGGCTACAAAGTTTACGGCTGTTGCGCGTTGGGCTACGCCGAGGGTAAAACCCTGCTTTCAAGGCCCAAAACAAACGAGATTGTTATTTTATAAACAGGGAGAATAGATTTATGGAAATAAGAACTGTGGATATTGCTGACGTTTACGGACTGGACGCACCCACGCCCGTAAAGTGCTTTTTACATAAGGCGGACGGGGAAATAGGACCTTACAACAAGAATTTGCCCGCCATAATCGTGGTGCCCGGCGGCGGATATCATTTCGTGTCGGAGCGTGAAGGGGACCCTATTGCGGCGGACTTTTTCAATCGCCATTACAACGCTTTCGTGCTTCAGTACGGAGTCGCTCCCGATTACAAGTATCCGACTTCGCTTAATCAGCTTGCCGCAACGGTGGATTATCTTAAGCGCAACGCGAAAAAACTGGGGATAGACAAGCGCCGCATTTTCGTCGTGGGATTTTCGGCGGGCGGACATCTGACCGCTTCGCTTGCCAACTTCTGCGATAATCTTCCCGTGCCCGTCATGAAGGGTAAAAAACTGGACGCCCGTCCCACAGGAATTATTCTCGGTTATCCCGTGATTACCCCCGATTCGCATCAGGGCTCGTTCAAAAACCTGTTGGGCATTGAGGACGTGCATTGTCCCGAAGCGGAGGCTTTGTCGCTGGAAAAAACCGTTACTGCCTTAAATCCGCCCTGCTTTGTCTGGACCACCGCGGAGGATAACAGCGTGGACCCCATGGCTACCGTGCTTTATGCGTCGGCCCTTATCAAAAATAAAGTAAAATGCGAGTGCCACATTTTCCCCGACGGATGGCACGGCGCCTCAACCTGCGACGAGCGCACCAATCATGCCGACGGAGTAAAGGTGTTCAGAAGGGTAAAGTGCTGGATGGACCTTGCGGCGGACTTTCTGCAGTCGCTGCCTTCTCTTAAAAGCGTAAAATAAACCCGGGTTTTTCGGTAAAATTCGTTACGGATAAACTTTGCCGTCATGAAGGGCGGCAAGGAGAAGTTTATTAAGCCTTGCGCATTACCGCGCGGCTGATTGCTTAACACGCATTGAATCAAAAAAAGGCTTTTTCCGTTAAGGGAAAAGCCTTTTCCTATCAGGCTTAATATAGCTTTAAGAAAATAGCGTTGGCCGGCGGCAAATATCGAGGGCGCGGCAAATTCTATTTATAAAATATCGGATATCTGTAAGGCTGTATTGTAGGTTTAAAGAAAATACAAAGTCAAATGCGACGTAAATTCCCGTAAAGACATAATCGTCAATATTTGTAAAGATATAACGAAAGATATCATAAAGAAAAAAGGCTTCCTTATTGAAAGAAAGCCTCTTTTTTATTATTCAGTTTATTTGACTTCAGGATGTTTTCAGCTTGCGTCGGAAAATCATCACTGCGGCCCCTGTGCAAGCATGGCGTCCGCGACTTTTTCGAAGCCCGCAATGTTGGCGCCCACGACAAAGTTGCCTTTTCTGCCGTATTTCTCGGCGGCGGCGGACATGTTGCGGTAAATGTTGACCATGATGCCGTGAAGCTTTTTGTCGACTTCTTCAAACGTCCAGGAAAGACGCTGACTGTTCTGGCTCATTTCAAGGGCGGAAGTGGCTACGCCGCCGGCGTTTGCCGCTTTGCCCGGGGCGAACAGAACGTTGTTAGCCTGCAGATAATCGACCGCGTCGGGAAGGGTGGGCATGTTGGCGCCTTCCGCAACGGCGATAACCTTGTTCTTAACAAGTTCTTTTGCGCCGTTAAGGTCAAGTTCGTTCTGCGTGGCGCAGGGAAGAGCGATGTCGCATTTGACTTCCCAGACCTTGCCGGAAGTGTGGTACTCGGATTTCGGGCGGTAGTTCTTGTATTCGGAAAGACGTGCGCGGTTGACTTCCTTGATTTCCTTTATGGCGTTAAGGTCGATGCCTTCCGCGTCGTAAATCCAGCCGGTGGAATCGGACATGGTGACTACTTTGCCGCCGAGTGCGGTTGCTTTTTCCGCGGCGTAGATGGCGACGTTGCCGGCGCCCGAAACGACGACGGTTTTGCCTTTGAAGCTTTCGCCTTTCGCCTTAAGCATCTCTTCGGTAAGGTACACAAGGCCGTAGCCCGTTGCTTCCTTTCTTGCCAAAGAGCCGCCGTAGGTAAGGCCTTTTCCGGTAAGCACGCCTTCGTAAAGTCCCGTAATTCTCTTGTAGGTGCCGTACATAAATCCGATTTCGCGCGCGCCCGTACCGATGTCGCCGGCGGGTACGTCCATGTCGGCGCCGACATATTTATAAAGCTCGGTCATAAAGCTCTGGCAGAAGCGGAAAACTTCGTTGTCGGATTTGCCCTTGGGGTCGAAGTCCGATCCGCCTTTGCCGCCGCCGATGGGAAGACCGGTAAGGCTGTTTTTGAAAATCTGCTCAAATCCCAAAAACTTGATAATGCCCAGGTTAACCGAAGGGTGAAGCCTCAGTCCGCCCTTATAGGGTCCGATGGCGTTGTTGAACTGCACTCTGAAACCGCGGTTTACCTGAACGTTGCCTTTGTCGTCGATCCAGGGCACGCGGAACATTATTTGACGATCGGGCTCAACCAGACGCTCCAAAATGGCGTTTTTGCGGTAAGCGGGGTTTGCGTCAATGACAAGCTCCAGGCTTTCGAGAACTTCTCTTACAGCCTGCTGAAACTCGTCCTGCGCGGGGTTCTTTGCTTTTACGCTTTCAAGTACTTCCGAAACGTAAGACATATAATGGGAATCCTCCGAAAAAAATTTGCCGTAGTAAAGTGAATCTACCGTTTAATTATATAAAAAAATCGCGGCTCAAGTCAAATAAATGAAAAGCCGCAAATAAATTTTTTTATTGAATTTGTCCCGAAAAACCCTGTTTTTGACTGAAAAAACCTTAATTTGTCTTAATGCGCTTAAGATATTAAGGTTTTGCGTTTTCTGCCGGCGCTATCGGCGCCCTGCGACCCGCTTCCAAAACGTCGGATTTACGTTTTTTACGCTTTCGGTACCGGTTCAGATGTCGATTTTCCTTATGTCCTTAAAGTCGAATTCGCGGGTGTAGCACAGCTTTTTGTCAAACAGTCTGCTTGCCGTCCTTTCGCCGTACCTTATTGCTATTTCGTCAATGCTCAGGTTTGACGTTATAAGCGTGGTCCTCTTGTTAAGCTGGCGTTCGTTTATCACGTGATACAGATATTCTGCCGTGACGTTTTTCAGCATGCTTTCCGTACCGAGGTCGTCTATTATAAGCACGTCCGCATCAAGCAGCGGCGAAAGCTGTTCCGCTTTGTCGGCGGTAAAGGAGGTGTGGTACTTAAGCGCGCGGTCCACAAACGAAAACGCCGTAATAAAGACCACAGTTCTTCCCGCAAGACTGGATTCGCCCGCAAAGCAGGACGCAAAGTAAGTTTTGCCTGTACCCGTTTTGCCCAGGAGGTTAATGTTTTTCCTTTTCGCTTCCGCGCCCTTAAGCGCGATTGCCTTAAGCTCCGCCGCAGTTTTAAGGGCAAGCGGCAAATCCCTTTCGGAAAATACCGAAAAGTCCGCGTCCTCGAAAAGCCGCATGGGAAACTGTACGCAGTCGCCGCGCGTTTCTATCGCCAGCTTTTTCACGCAACCGCATATTTCTTTTCCCGTTCTTCCCGTGTCGCCGCATTTTTTGCAGTGAGGGGAAGGGTAAAGCTTTTCCCTGACGCCCAGCTTGTCTATCACGTCGTCGCGGATTTTTTCAAGGCGCTTAACTTCCTTCTCGGAGCCCTTGCCCTTTGCAAAATCCAGCTGAGCCGCACGCAAAGCAAGCTCCGCCTGTCTGAATTCGGGGCGGGCGGACAAAAGACGTTTGAAAAACGCGTCGGCTTCGGCAAGGTCTTCGCGCCTTCTCGAGACTATGAAATTGATCGCTTTTTTGTAATCCATATTTTAAAGATCCTCGTATTCGAGGTTGTCGAACATCGCGTTAAGCTGCTCGCTGGTGTAGGTTTTTGCGACCTTGTTGGTTCCCGTTTGCGGGGCGGCGGGGGATACGGGCTTGTATTTTTTCGCCTCTTCCAAAGACGTTACGCCCGCGCCGTGCCAGGCGGCAAGCACGGAATTCATGTAAGCCACGGGATTCACGTTGCCCGATGCTAAAGAAGCGGCGTACAATACTGTGTCGCGGTCCATCTTCCAGGTGTAAGTCCACGTCCTGTACGCGTCGCGATCGCGGCTGTTGACGGGGCGGGTGACTCCCGCGCGGTCAAGCGTTTCCCGTACAAGCCTGTCGCGCTGCATCGCCTCCGTCATAAAGGAGTTGATGCTTTCTTCGGTAAGCAGTCCCTGGCGGTAGAATTTTTCCACCGTTTCGTTAAGCCCTTCCAAAGTGCGGATATTGCGCCTGAAGCAGTAATCCGCGATAAGCAGCAGCGTGTCGTCGTCGAAGCCGTAACCCAGCCATTTCGTGACGTAGGTTTCGATGATGAAGTCAAGCTGCTCGTAATACACGCCGATTCTGCGGTTCAGCTCTTTGGTAAGCGCGTAAAGCCTGTCGCGGTTTTTGTTGAACTGTTCGATTTCGGGGTAGGAATACAGGTGGTTTTCGTAATATTTCGTAAGCAGGGCGTCCAGTCTTTCGGTGCCGCCCCTCTTTACGGTTTTAGCCACTTGAATTATCGTTTCAAGCGTGAATCCCAAGGTTTTTGTCCATTTTTTGAACAGCGTCTTGTCTTCGGGCGAGGGCGACTTTCTCGACCCCAGCGATTTTAAAACCGCCATCAGGTCTTTGTCGTACAAATCGAACTCCGAAAGCTGTTCGCTTACTCTTTCGTAGGTAAGGCAGCCCTGCCGCGCAAGATTTCTCGCCACCGCAAGTATGTAAGGGTAGGTGACCGATTCTCCTTTAAGACGTATGCTGTATGCGATTACCGCCAAAAGAGCGGCGGGCTCGATATGCATTTCCTCCATGACGGAGTAATATTCGTTGTATTCGCCGGGAAGAATGTTGCGCCCCGGAAACATCGCGTGCAATTGGTCGTTAAAGTCCTTGTATTTGGTTTTGGAAAACTTTCTCAGCGCAAAAGTGTTCTTGTTTACGGGCAGATATTCCACCGACGCGGGGGTGGTGGAAAGTACGTTGACTACTCCGCATCCCGACCAGTAGGAAAACGCCTCCGAAACGGCGGCGGGGTCAAGATTAAGGCGTTTTGCGATTTCTTCGGGCGTGTTTATCCCTTCATCTGCCGAAGTGCAGGCAAGACTTAGTCCGTACAGGTAGACTTTTACGTAATTTTCGGGCGCAAAAGGCATAAAGTCGACTATAAACGCGTTGTCTATCTGGATTTTGCCGTCGGCGGCCGCTTCTTTTGACAGTTTTACATACATGGTTTTTCCTCTTTGCAATCCGTTTTTTACTCGATGCGGATTGAAATCGGTTGCGAAAAAACAATCCGATATTATATAATATCACTAAAGATAAATTTTTTCAAACAAAATTCGCACCATTTACGGCGACAACAACATATTGCGTTCGGCACGCATTCCGCACACTACGCCATAAAAAGCTAAATCCCTTAACTGCGTCAAAGAGGAAAAATCATGAAAATCATTCACACTTCGGACTGGCACCTCGGCAAAAGGCTGTCGGGCAAAAACAGGCTGGAAGAACAGCGCCTTGTAATCGATGAAATCGCAGACGTCTGCAAAAACGAAGCGGCGGACGTTCTTATCGTCGCGGGCGACGTTTTCGACACGTTTGTGCCCCCAGCGGAGGCGGAGGAGCTTTTTTACGCCGCTGTCAAAAAAATTTCCGATTATTGCATTCCCGCGGTTATCGCGGGCAATCACGACGACGCTTTAAGATTAAGCGCCGCAAGGGGGCTTGCCAAGGCGTCGGGTATTCTGCTTTTGAGCGACGGCCAAAGGGAGGAAACTTTCGAGGGCGACTTCGCCTTAAAGCGCACCCGAATACAGACGGGCGAAAACTTCGTGCGCATTACCCGCGGAGGCGAAACCCTTAATCTCGGTTATCTCGGCTATCCCTCGTCGGTCAAGCTTGCGGATATGGCGGGCAACGAGGATTATTCCTTAGGCGTGGAAGAATTGATAAAAAAAGCCTGCTCCGGCTTTACGAAGGACGGCTTCAACGTGTTTGCCGCTCATCTGTTTCTAACGGGTGCGGAGGACGCTTTGTCCGGCGAAAGGGAACTGGGCGGCAGTAAGCTGCTTCCCAAATCCGTGCTTCCCTCCGGCGCGGCGTACACGGCTTTAGGACACGTCCACAAGCCGCTTACCGTTTCAAAAACCCTGAACGCCTATTACAGCGGCTCACCCATGCAGTTAAGCTTTGACGATAAGTCCGATAAGCGCGTGATAAAAGTGGATTTCGAGGGCGGTAAGGTTACGACGGAAAGCATACCGCTTCATTCCTATAAAAAACTGGTTGTCGCCTCCGTCGCCTCGGAAGACGAGGCTTTAGCCGCGCTTGAAAAGCATGCCGACTGCTACGTCAGGATAGAATACGTTTCTTCCGTGCCGCTTTCTCCGCGCGCGGTTTCGGAATTCAAAAAACACCCGTGCTTTGCCGAGCTTGTCGCCACCGTTCCCAAAACGGAGAAAAAAGCCGCTTTTCTTCGCCGCGGCAAAACGGACGCGCAGCTTTTCGAGATGTTCTATAAGGCAAAGTGCAACGCTCAGCCCGACGAAAAGCTTACCGAAGTTTTCCTGAAAGCCGTCGCGGGCGAGGAATTGTGATTCCTTTCGATTTTTTCCACAGGAGGCAGTCGCCATGAGGCCGCTTAAACTTACCATTGAAGGCATTAACAGCTTTTTATCCCCCCAGACCGTCGATTTCGAGGCCGCCGGGGCGGATAACCTGTTCTGCATTTCAGGCAGTACGGGCAGCGGAAAGACCACCGTTCTCGACTGCATAATCTTGTCGCTGTATCTCAATCATTCGGAGCGCGGCAACCTTTCCGATTACATAAATTTAAGGTGCGACGAAGGCCGCATTACTTTTATTTTCGAGCTTGAGGGCGAAATTTACGAAACAAGACGCGTGATTAGCCGGAAACAGGGCAAAAACAGCATGCTGCTGCTTAAGGGCGGGGCTCCCGTCGCGGAGGGAGAGGAGGCGTACAGAATCCTGGGCGAAAAAATAGGGCTGGAGGTAAAGGAATTCACAAACGTCGTGGTTTTGCAGCAGGGGGAATTTTCGCGCTTTTTAAAAGCCAAGAAAGCCGAGCGCGTCGCGCTTATCAACAAGCTGTTCGATCTTAAACGCTTTGACGGATTGTACGGCAAATTCAATGCTCGCCTTAAAACTTTGACCGCGCTTTCCGAAGCGTGCGACAAGTCCCTTGAAAGTTTTGCGCTTGTATCCGACAAAACCGTGGAGGAAAACGAAAAAGCCGCCGCCGAAAAGGAAAAACAGGCCGTTGCCGCCGAAAAAGAAGCCGAAACCTTTCAGAAGACCGCGTCCGAAACGCGTAAAAAAGCGGAAGATTATGCCGCTCTTATCAAACTGAAAGAGGAAATAGCCGCCGCCGAAAAGGAACTTTCGGTTTTGTCCGAACGTGAAAAAAAGGGCAACGAATACAAAAAAGCGCTTTCCGAACGCGAGTCCGCACTGAAAGCGCGGGAGGAAAAACGCGATTCGTTGGTCGCAAGGCGGGCGGAAATCGTCCAGACAGACGAATTGCTTAAGGATATCGAAAAGAAAGAAGCGGGGATTGTTCTTCAGCGCGCCGAGGCGGCAAAAAAGGCTTCCTCAGTCGCCGAAAAGGAAGAAAAATTAAAGTGTCTCAGGGCCGAGTGCGATTCCGCGCAAAGCGAAGTCAAAAAATTTGCCGCTGACGAAACGATCGCAAAGTCGGGTGCGGAAGAAAATTTAAAAACCTTCGCCGTTTTGGGAGCGGAAAGCTGTCGCCGCGACATTGCCGACGCGCTTAAGGCGGCAAAAGAGGCTAAGGATGCAAGCGAGAAACTTGCCGCCGCCGATACCGATAAGACGGCGCTTAACAACGAGTGGGTCAATTTTTCCGCCGCGCACGCTTTGCTTAAGAAAAACGTCGAAAGATGCACGGTATTCGAAAAATCCGCGCGCGACAATTACGAAACCGCGGCTAAAGACAATGCTTTGGCGTTGGTTGTGTCGGGGCTTAAAGCGGGCGACGACTGTCCCATTTGCGGAGGAAAAATCACTCGTACGGAATGGGCGTCGGGCGTTAATCTGGATAAGCTCAAAAAAGCTGTGGAAAGCGCGGAAAATGCGCGCAAGGAAGCGGAGTCGGAGCTTTCCAAATCCGCCGAAACGCTGTCCGCACTTTCGGAAAGACTGTCTGCCGCGGTAAATTCGGTTAAATCGCTGACGGAGGAGTGCGCGCTTAAGCAAAAAGCCGCCGCAGTATACGACGCGGAACTTTTGTCCAAGCGGCTGAATGCGTACGAAAAACTGTCGAAAGCGGTCGAAAACAGCGAAGTACTTAACAAAAAACTGGAAAATGCGACAGGAGAACTTGCTTTATTGAGCGGCGAGGCAAAGGCAGCGCTTTCCGCGGTTTCGGAATCGGAAAAACAGGTCGGAGAGGAAAAACGGAAACTGAAGCTGAAAGCTGGCGAGGATTCCGCCGCCGAGAAGGCGAGGATAGAGGCGGAAATAAGCGCGCTTAATGCCGACAGGCAAAAACTGGACGCGGACAAAGCCACTTGCGAAAGACTGCTTGCGGAAATAAAAAGCAAGTCGGATTCGCTTAACGGCAGGCTTGCGTCCGCCCGCGAAAAAGTCAGGGATTGCGCTCCCGTCACTGAATCCGACGCCGCGGCGGCTGAAACGCTTGCAAACGAAAAGGCAAAAACGGCGCGCGCGCTTTACGAGGAACTGGCTTCCGCCCGCGAAAAGCTGAAGCGCGAAAAACAGGACTTAAGCCGCAAAAAGGAGCTTATTTCCGAGAAGGCGGGTTATGACCGTGAAGCGGAAAAATTTGCGGTGCTGGCGCGCATTTTCAATAAAAACGCCTTTTCGGAATTTGTCGCGGCGGAATACATCAAGGAGTTTACCGCAACGGCTTCGGACAAGCTTGCGGACCTTACGTTGGGAAAATACAGGCTGATTTACGACGAAGAAAGCGGCGAATTTTTCGTCATGGATTTTCTTTCGGGTAACGAGCGCCGCGGCATAAAAACGCTGTCGGGCGGAGAAACTTTTCTGGCGTCGCTGGCGCTTGCGATAGCAATATCGGGGGAACTGAGCAAAAACAAGAACTACGACTTCTTCTTTATAGACGAGGGGTTCGGCACTCTCAGCCCGGACGCGCTTGACATGGTGACTTCCGCGTTGGAAAAACTGTCCCGCGATACGCTTGTGGGCGTAATCACCCATCGCAGCGAGCTTATCGAGCGTATTCCTTCGGTTATTAGGGTAGAGCCCGCCGACGCGGACGCGGGCAGCAGAATAATCTTTCCCTGACCGGATTACTTGCGTTTTTGCTTTAATATGAATTGCGGCTGCTTGAAACGCATTTACTTCAAATGCAATACTGAAAACGGATAAATTTGTTTTTATGCACGCGGTGCGGAAACGGCGGTCGCGCCCGTTTTAAACGCGCCCGATAAAAATTCTTTTCGGTTATAACGCAAGGCGCATTTTCG
>CALVUQ010000020.1 GCA_944363615.1 uncultured Clostridia bacterium
ACATTGAGTTTTCTGCCTGTCGGAGCATAAATCGCGTTTATGCCCTCAGGAACCGTTACGGTTACCTTCACGCCCTCTTTGACGCGCACCCATTCCACCTTAAGTTCGCCTGTTCCTTTGAATACGTGCGTTGCTTTGACGCGGTTCAACGCCTTTATGAAGCAGGGCGCTATCTCGACGTCGCGGTAAGAAGTCAATCGGGGGTTGATTCTGATGCCGCCTAAAGCCTCGTAAAACCAGCCGCTTACGTCGCCCCAGAAATGATGATTAAGCGATCGCCCGCCTTTGCCGCCGTCTTCAAAAAGGCACTCGGTGTAAGGTGCTTTGACGGTAAGCTTCTTTATCGACTCCAAAAGCGCGGTAAATCCCATAGTTACTTGCCAGCCGTAAGAGGGGAAGTCGGGGCGCGTAATCATGGAGTAGGCAAGTTCGGCTTCTCCCATGTCGGAAAGCAGGCGGAAAAGTACGCGCGCGCCCAGTACGCCCACCTGAAAATGGCCGTCGTACTTATCTATTAACTCTTTAAGCCTGGTAAGCGCCTCAGGCAGTTCGTCTTTTTCGAACGCGCCGTAATACATCGCCATCGCCTGACCGCATTGAGTGGCGGGGGCAACCGATTTGGTATTAAGGTCGATGTATTTTTTGCGGAAAGCGGCTTTAAGTTTTGTAAACAGGGCTTTGCACGTTGCGGCCTTTTTATCGTCGCCCGCGGCAAGAAACAGTTTTTCCGCCATGTCGCAAAGATTTAAAAGAGTAAGCGTGTCCGAAATCACCAAAGGCGTGCTGTTAAGCGAGTTTACTTCGCACCAGTCCTCAAGGCCGTATTCTGCCAGTCCGTCCTTATTGAGAACGGTGGGAATGTAGTTTATGTATTTGTAAATGCTGTCCGCGCTTTCCTTAAAGCAATCGAGATTTCCGTTTAATCTGTACAGCATGTAAGGTATCGTCACGATTGCGATATCCCATGCGGGACCGCTGCCCCAATCGAAGCCCCAGCCTCCGGTCGGCACGATTCCCGGCAGCGCGCCGTCGTTACGCTGAGCTCTGCAAATACAGCGCATCCACTCGACCAGATTGGCTTCCGCGTCGAAGTTCATCAGAAACTGTTGGGCGGACAGCGACGCGTCGCCCGTCCAGCCGTTCTTTTCGCGGTGCGGACAATCGGTGGGGAAGTAATAAAAGTTGGAGTAATCCGACCTTAATGTTATATCCTGTATCCTGTTTACCGTCTCGTCGTCGCAAACGAATTCGCCGCATGCGTCCATGTCCCCGCTCAGAACGACGTAAGTCAGAAGGTCAAGCCCCGCTTGCTGGGGAGTGATTCCGCTTACTTCGGCGTATCTATAGCCGAAGTAGGTAAAGTAAGGCGTGTATTCTTCCGTTCCGCCGCCTTTAAGCGTGTATTCAAGGTGTTGGATATATCCCGGCGTGGTTTCGGGTCCGAAGGAAATGTTGCTTTGATCGACGCCCTCGTCGTTTGCGATTTCGCCGAAAATTATGCGCACGGTCTGACCGCGCCTGCCGTTTATTTTTAATCTTGCCACGCCCGAATTGTTTTCACCGAAGTCGTAAACGTAAGTGTTTGCAAGCGTGCGCCGCACCGATACGGCTTTCAGTTCTTTCCGCGCGATTATGCGGTCGGCTGTGCAAATGCGTTTTTCGCCCTTGTTTGCGGGTACGCTTTGGGGCTTTGTCCAGTCTTTGTCGTCAAATCCCGGAAGATTCCAGCCGGGTATTTCCAGCCTGGCGTCATATCTTTCGCCTGCTCTCAGGTCGTCGTAAGTAACGGGCGAGGCATGACAGGTAAATCCGTCGTCTGCTTCAAACATCAATTTGCCGTCCGCCGTAAAAGCCAGCGCGGCTTTGGGGGAGGAGCGGAATGCGTTCTTGTGAAAATCCCATACGTGTGTGTCGGCGTTCTGCATACCGTTGCCCAGCATAAGGCCTATTACGTTTTCGCCCCGTTTCAGCTTTTCGGTAACGTCGTATCGGTCGTAATACATTACCTGGTCGGGATTGGACATGTACGGGGCAAGCGCGCCCTTGGTTATGTTTTCGCCGTTTATCCACAGTACGTAAAAACCCAGTCCGCAGACGGTTATTTCCGCTTTTTCGGGAACAGCGGAAAGGTTAAAACTCTTGCGCATGTAAGGCGCGGCGACGTGGTCGCGTATCGTGTTGTACTTTTCGCCCATGGATATGAATTTATCGGACAGCATAATATTCTCCTTAACAGATTATGAAACAATTATAATTTTATGTTTTCAAAAGGTCAAGTCAGTCGGCTTAACTTAAAGTCTTACGCCCGAAAACCCTACTTATACGATAAAAAACCCGAAGCTTACATAAAAACAAGGCGAATTTTACCAAATAATCCTTAAAAACGCTTGCCCGCCGCAGAAATTTGTGATATAATCGATAAGCATTTAACATGAGGTGGTTTGGAATGAATCTTTCTAATCTTCAATATCTTGCGGTTGCGAACTGGGTTTCCCAGTCGTTTCCGATTGTAAGAATGGTGCTTCTTATTCTGATTGCGTTGCTTTCTTTCGTGCTTATTTTCGTGGTGCTTTTCCAGCCGGGCAACGACGGCAGCAACATCAACGCGATTTCGGGAAGTTCAACCGACACTTATTATTCGAAAAACAAGTCGCAGACCTTGGAAAGCGCGCTTAAGCGGCTTACCGTGGTGCTTGCGATTGCAATAGCCGTACTTACGATTTTGTTCTTCGTATCGGTTGCGATTTACAACGGCAATTAAAAAAAGTAAAAAAGGCGGACGGATTTTCGTCCGCTTTTGTTTTTGAAACGGTTATATCGGAGAAGATATATTCCGTGCGGTTTTGACAGGAGAGGTAAATAAATTATCATGAAAAAACAAATCGGTAACAGAAAAAGAAAGTCGGCGGGTCGTAATTCCGTATCCCCAAAACGCCCGATTAACCGCGGCGCGTCCAAAAAAGGCAATAAGTCGGCTTTTATCGCAAATCAGACGCTGGTGGGCACCGTTCAGGGCAGCGGAAGAGGGTTTGCCTTCTTTATCCCGTCTGACGAATCGGGAGATCTTTTCATCGCGGCTAAAAATCTTAACGGCGCCATGCACGGCGACACCGTGGAAGCGGTAAAGATTTCCTCCCGTCGCGGCAACGGAGAGGCCGAAGTAGTAAAAATACTCAAACGCGGATTTAATGAAGTCGTAGGCGTTTTCGACGGCAAATACGTCACGGCTTCTGAGCGCGGCTTCGGACAGATTAAAGCGGATAAACACGGCTCCGTAAGCGCGGAGGCGGGCGATAAAGTCGTAGCGACGCTTATAAAGGGTTCTGACCCGCTTAAGTGCCGCATCACCGAGGTTCTGGGAAAGGAAGGCGACGTTTACGCCGACATTACGGGCATAATACGCGCAAACAAACTTTATGAAACTTTTCCCTCCGCAGTGTTGAGGGAAACCGCCGCAATGCCCGACGAAGTAAAGCCGGAGGACGTTAAAAACCGCAGGGATTTCCGCGGCGACGACGTGGTCACCATAGACGGGGCGACCTCAAAGGACTTCGACGACGCGATATGCGTTTTGAAAAACAAAACGGGTTATCGTCTTTACGTCCACATCGCCGACGTAGCGCAGTATGTCAGGGAAGGCAGCAAGACCGACGCCGAGGCATTTAAACGCGGCACAAGCGTTTATTTCGCCGACAGAGTCTTACCCATGCTTCCCGAAAAGCTTTCAAACGGAATATGTTCGTTAAACGAGGGTGTGGACAGACTTACGCTTTCGTGTATCATGGATTTCGACGAAGAGGGCAACATTGTTTCGCACGAGATCACGGAAGGTGTTATCCGCTCCAAAGCGCGCATGACTTACGAATCCGCGGAAAAGATTATCGACGGCGACGAATCGGAGCGTATCAAGTACGCGCCGCTTGTTCCCATGCTGGACGCCGCGGCGGAGCTTGCAAGAAAACTTAACGCGCTGAGAATGCAACGCGGCTCGGTGGAGTTCGACATCGAGGAATGCGAAATAATCATGGGCGAAAACGGTACCGTCAAGGACGTAAGAAAGCGCAGCAGGCTTTTTTCGCATAAACTAATTGAGGAGTTCATGCTTATCGCAAACGAAACCGTGGCGCAGCATTTCAGTAAACGCAACATGCCTTTCGTTTACCGCGTGCATGAGGTTCCGCCCGAGGAAAAAGTGGAAAACCTTAACGCCTTTCTGGAAACGTTCGGCCTTGCCGTGCCCGGTAAGCCCAAGCCCGAGGATTATGCAAAACTTATCGGCGGGCTTGAAGACCCCGTAAAGGGAATAGTCAACCGCGTTGCTTTAAGATCGATGTCCAAAGCGGAATACAAGCCCGCTTGTCTGGGACATTTCGGACTGGCGGCGGAGTATTACTGTCATTTCACGTCCCCGATAAGACGTTATCCCGACCTTGCGATTCACCGCATAATCAAATACGTGCTTCACGGCGGAGCCGATCCCGATAAAAAATTCGGAAAATTCGCGGAAGAAGCTTCCGTTCAGAGCAGCGAGCGGGAAAAAGTCGCGGACGAAGCCGAAAGAAGCGTCGACGACCTTTTGAAAGCCAGATTCATGACCGACAAAGTGGGAAACGAGTACGACGCAGTCATAGACGGTGTGACCGAATGGGGATTGTTTGCGGAGCTTGATAACGGCATCGAAGGCATGATCCGCGTGGAAAACCTGCCCGGAGGCGGTTACGTTTTCGACGAGAAAAAGCTGCTTGTTTCAAACGGCTTGCACCGTTTCCGCATAGGCGACAGGATAAAAATCCGCGTGGAATCCGTTTCTTTCGATAAAATAGCTTTTTCGCTTGTTGAAGAACGGTAAAAATTCTGAATTCAAAAAAAATTCATATACGATAAAAGCGTACGGATTTCAATCGGTTTGTGCGCTTTTTTTGTGTCTATGCATCTTATTGCGGCAGGCGGCGGCGAATAAAATCGGGGCGCGCAAAAAATACTACCTTCGCAATAAACAAACAGGAGGTATCAAAAAATGTTAAGAATCGTTCCGCTTATTGTTTCGCTGATAAGCGTGTTTTCATCGGGAGCCATGCCCCTTGACGACGTCGGCAAGGAGGTTATCGGACAGGACAGAAGGGAAATCGTAATGCTTGCCGAAAAACCCGACGGCGACACTGTCAACAGGCCGTTTGTCAAAGAGCCGCGCCGTGAAGCGGCAACCGCCGATATAAAGAAGGCAGACGAAACCGACAAAAATTACGCCGAAGTGGAAATTCTTCCCGACGGCAGCGAAAAAACCGACAAAAAAAATCAAACCGAAAACAAAATTCCGGAAAAAAAGACCGCACCTGTCAAAAACTCTTCGGGCAAGGCTACTGTCGTTAAAAACGGTAAATCAGACTTAGGCAACGGCGCAAACGTCTATGACGGTTCGGCTTTCGACGCGGACGCAATTTTCGAATACCGTAAGGCGGAGCTTGACAAACAGTTCGAAAAGATGTTCCGTCTTAAGGAGCGTCTTGACGAAATCAACAAGGAAAGCGAAGAGCTGTGGCGCGAATATTACGCCATGCGCGAAAGCTACGACAAAAGATTCAAGCGCCTCATCGCGGAATGGGCCAGCGACAGCCTTGAAGCAAGATAATAAGTAAAATTCATAAATAATCCGTAAAACCCTCAAAAAAGCGCGCAGGAAAAATTCTTTCGCGCTCTTTTTGTCTGCGTTAAAGCAAAAAGCGTTGCAAAAATCCGGGCGATGTTATATACTATTATTTACTCAATAATCACATCAAGGAGAAATCTCGGTAAAAATGAAACTGGGTGTAGTGGGTCTTCCTAACGTGGGTAAAAGCACGCTTTTCAACGCCATTACGGAGGCGGGCGCCGAATGCGCCAATTATCCGTTTTGCACCATAGAGCCCAATGTGGGCGTCGTTGCCGTCCCCGACGAAAGGCTGGACGTGCTGGCGAAAATGTACAACACCAAAAAGGTTACGCCCGCCGTTCTGGAGTTTGTGGACATTGCAGGACTCGTCAAAGGCGCGTCCGCGGGCGAAGGGCTGGGAAATAAATTTCTTTCCCATATACGCGAGGTGGACGCCATCGTTCACGTCGTAAGATGCTTCGACGACCCCAATATAATTCACGTGGAGGGCAGCATCGATCCTTTGCGCGATATCGAAACCATAAATCTCGAGCTGGTTTTGTCCGATCTCGAAAGCGTTAAAAAGCGGCTGGACAAAGCGGAAAAATACGTCAAAACGGGCGAAAAAAGTTATGCGGAGGAGGCTCAGCTTTTAAAAAAGCTTTGCGACACTCTCGAAAGCGGCAAGTGCATACGCACTCTTAAGCTTACAGAGGAAGAAAAAGCCATGACCGACGGATTTTTCCTGATCACTTCAAAGCCCGTCATTTACTGCGCCAACATAGGTGAGGACGATATAGGAAAATCCAATCCTTATGTCGAAAAAGTAAAGCAGTTCGCGAAAGAGGAAAATTCCGAGTTCATGGAAATTTGCGCCAAAGTGGAGGAGGAAATCGCCCAGCTGGATAAATCGGAGCGCGCCGTATTCCTGGAGGAAATGGGCCTTAAGGAAAGCGGTTTAAGCCGTATCATCAAAAAGGGGTACGAACTTTTGGGGCTTATCAGTTACCTTACCGCGGGCGAAAAGGAAGTGCGCGCCTGGACGATAGAGAAAGGGACGAAAGCGCCTCAGGCCGCGGGTAAAATCCACAGCGACTTCGAAAAGGGCTTTATCCGCGCGGAAATTGTTACTTACGACGACCTTGTGGAGTGCGGCGGTTTTAACCAGGCAAAGGAAAAGGGAAAAGTCCGCAGCGAAGGCAAGGATTACGTATTCAAAGATGGCGACGTAGCGCTTTTCAGATTCAACGTTTGATTAAAAGAGGAATTTATGGATTTTAAAAATACTATTGCGGACATTCTCGGATCCGACGCGATTAAAAAAGAAGAAATCGCCTCCTCGCTGGCGCCTACGCCGTCGATTGACAAAGGCGACGTTTGTCTTCCTTGCTTCAGATTTGCAAAAAGCCTGCATAAAAGTCCGCAGGCCATCGCGGGCGAGCTTAAGGAAAAAATCGACGCTTCCGCTCATCCGCTTATCGGAAAAACGGCGGTGGAAGGAGGATATCTCAATATTTTCTTGAATCGCTCTGAGGCGGTCAAAGAGATGATGTCCGCGTTCCGCACAAACGGCGGCGTCACTAAACCCAAGCCCAAAAACGGCAAGACGGTTTGTATAGACTATTCTTCCGTCAACATTGCAAAGCCCTTTCACATAGGACATTTGCTGACTACCGTAATAGGCGGCTCTTTATACAGAATTTTCAACTATCTCGGTTACAACGCCGTGGGCATCAACCACCTCGGCGACTGGGGTACTCAATTCGGCAAAATGATCGTCGCTTATCTTAAATGGGGCGACGACGCCGATATAGAAAAACGCGGCGTGCGCGCGCTTCTGGACCTTTACGTCCGCTTCCACGCCGAGGCGGAAAAAGACGAAAGCCTGGAGGCGGAAGGCAGGGCATGGTTCAAAAAAATCGAGGACGGCGACAGCCGCGCTTTGGAAATATTCAACAAGTTCAAGGAAATCACGCTTAAGGAAGTTAAACGCGTTTACGACCGCCTGGGCGTAAAATTCGATTCCTACGCGGGCGAAAGTTTTTACAACGACAAAATGCAGCCCGTAATAGACGAGCTTAAGGCGAAAAACCTGCTTACCGAAAGCGAAGGGGCAATGGTCGTCGACCTTGAAAAATACGGTATGCCGCCTTGTCTTATCCTCAAGTCCGACGGCGCGACTCTTTACGCCACGCGCGACCTTGCAGCCGCCATTTACCGCAAACAGCATTACGATTTTTACAAGAACCTTTACGTTGTGGCTTATCAGCAAAATCTGCACTTCAAACAGATTTTTAAAGTTCTGGAGCTCATGGGAAAAACGTGGGCGGCCGATTGCGTGCACGTCCCGTTCGGCATGGTCAGCTTAGAGGGGCAGGGCGCCCTTTCCACGCGCAAGGGCAACGTGGTGTTCCTTGACGACGTTCTTAACGAGGCGGTGGAAAAAGCCGCCAAAATCATAGAGGGCAAAAATCCCGAGCTTCATGATAAGGAAAAAATCGCTTCCGACGTGGGAATCGGGGCGGTTATTTTCGGCGCGCTTTGTTCGGGCAGGATAAAGGACCTTGTTTTCTCTTTCGACAAAGCCTTGTCTTTCGACGGGGAAACCGCGCCTTATCTTCAGTACACTCACGCGCGTTGCCGCTCGGTAATTTCCCGTGCGGGCGTTTCGGAAGGCAATATAGATTACGGCGTTCTTACCGACGACGACTCCTTTACGCTTGTAAGGCTTTTGTCGTCGTTTGACGACGTCGTCGGCGACGCAGCCGCCAGATACGAGCCCAGCATTGTTTCGCGTTATCTTCTGGACATAGCGGCGGTTTTTAACCGTTTCTATCTCAATTGCCGTATCATCGGCGAAAAGCCCGACGTAATGTATACCCGTCTTTTGCTTACGCAATACGTTGCCGAGGCGCTTAAGGAAGGGTTAAAGCTGTTGCTTATAAACGCCCCCGACAGAATGTAAATTTTTCCTCTTGCAGTAAGACATAATGCAATAGGAAAACATAAACCGACACGAAAAAACGTCCCGATAAAAATACCGCTTTTACCGGGGCGTTTTTGTTTTAAGGTTTTGTCGTAAAGTCTTAAGGCTTTTTATTTTTTTATGCGCTTTTGATTGCATTTAAGCGCGTCGGCTTTATTCGGATAATCGGGTTTTTTATAAATCCGATCGCCTTTACGGTTTTATAAAGAACGCGTTACTCACGGAAAAGCGCTTCTTTTATTAAAATTCTATAAGTGCGGCAGCCGTTATAAACGCGATTCGGGCGTTTAGGGTTTTTCGGTCGCGAAGACCGAGGAAAAGTCCCGTAACACCGTAATGTCAGAAAGTAGTGTTTTTATGCTCGGAACAGGAAGTCCCGTCGAAAAGCTGCGTCAGCATCGCAAAAATCAGAAGGTTATTTATCGACGTGTAGGAAAAATCCTCGTCATCGCCGTCGTCCTCGTCATCGCCGTCGTTTGAAGCAAGCTGACGGTTTGCAAGCAAAAGCACTATAAGAAGCAGCCTGAAAATATCTTCCTGATTCAATTGTCCGCAAACCTCCTTTTTAAGTACGACAATAAAAGTCCCGATATTGACTTATTCGGCAAATTACGACAGCGTGAAAACTTTGTCATATATGCGTTTTATTGTATAATTGTATCATGGAAACGATAGAAGAAAAAAAACTATTGCTGGACGCCAATACCAGGCGGCTTATAAGAGAATACGTTCCTCAGCGCGACACGCTTATCGCGTTGTCGGATTTTTTCGCAACGCTTTCGGATTCGACGCGCATAAAGATTTTATCCGCGCTGTCCATTTCGCCCATGTGCGTAAACGACATTTCGGTAATGCTGGGGATAAATCAGACAACCGTTTCGCACCAGCTTAAGAATCTGCGTACGATAGGGGCGGTGGACTACCGCCGTCAGGGCAAGATAAGCTTTTACCACATAAAAAACAAACGCATTTTAGACGTTATGCTTTCCGCCGCCGACTGTATCGGCTGAAACTGCTTTTTATTAACCGAAAAAAGTCGTTTTGTATCGTATCGCGGTTTTTTCGCGCGAATCGGGTCGAATTTTCCCGAATGGGCCTTTTAAGCGCGAAAAAGCTCGAAAAACGCCGCAAAAAACGCATGCCTTCTCTTGTCCGTATATGTTTAAATATATGGACAATTTTCGCATGGTATGATAAAATATAAAAAAAGCGGGTAATCGCGGTATTTTTTTTCTTCCGCGGTTACGATCGGAGTAATTAAGTCATGCAGTTAATAGGCAATTCGTGGGACGGCGTGCTTCATAACGAGTACGAAAAGGCGTATTTTCAAAAACTTAACGAGATGGTCGAACAGGAATATTCGCACAACATCGTTTATCCGCCTAAAACCGAAATTTATTCCGCGTTCAGAAACGTGCCTTACGAGGACGTTAAAGTGGTTATTCTGGGTCAGGACCCTTATCACGGTCCGGGTCAGGCAAACGGAATGGCTTTTGCCGTGGGCAAAGGCGTGCCTCTTCCGCCTTCGCTTGTCAACATCTTTAAAGAAATAGCGGACGATATAGGCGTTGCCCCCAAAGGCAGCACTCTTACCGGGTGGGCAAAGCAGGGCGTTCTGCTTCTCAACACCGTGCTTACCGTGCGCCAGGGACAGCCGCGCAGTCATGAAAATCTGGGTTGGCAACAGTTCACGGACGCAGTGGTCATGCAGCTATCAAAGCGCGTTAAACCCATGGTTTTCATGCTTTGGGGCTCAAACGCGCTAAGCAAGAAACCGCTTGTGGCGCCGCAGCATCTCGTGTTGGAAAGTGTGCATCCCAGTCCGCTTTCCGCTTACCGCGGCTTTTTCGGCTGTAAACATTTTTCCAAAGCTAACGAATTTCTCAAAGCAAACGGCATTACGCCCGTCGACTGGACATATGTGGACGATCTGGGGGATTCGCTTTCTCCCTATTACGCGGGGACGAAAAGAATTTTCCGCGCGTGATAATCTTTTTTAACCAGGTATTACAGCACCCGTGTTTAAAGCTTAAACCCGCCGTAAAACTGAATTTCAGGCGGAGCAAAGCGGTTAAACGCGGGCTTTTTTTAGGCGGCGTAAGTATCCGGCGGCTAAATGATATAAAGCGCACAGCGGCTTAATCGCCTATTAGGCAAGAGCGTTACGTAAGTCCGATTCCGACAATTACGGCGTATCCTTAGATGCGGCGAATAACGTGTGAAAACGGGCTTAAACGTAAAGCTTAAATCCGTCGTATTTATCGATCGGTGTCGTAAAAAGCGGGTACCGTGCATTTTATGACAAAATTTTTAGATTGTCGAAATAAGTCGGATAAGCAGAATACTTTGCGTTTTTCGCGCTTAAAACGTGTCGTAATCTGACGAATATGTCGTAATACTCTGCTTTCAGCCTTTTTTTCGCGCGCTTTTAAGCGGTTTTACGGTTACTTTGCGCGTTACGACAAAAACCGACAAAGCGCCTGAATTCACAGACTTTGCCGGTTTTCGTTTCAGATGCAGTTTTTTCCGTACTTTACGACTTTTATGCTGCCAGTAAGTTTAAGGTTCACAAACTCCACGCATTCGCGGCGTTTGTTTTCGCAAATGACTACTTCGCAGTACTCGTCGCTTTTTTCAAAACCGCAGGGCGCTTCCACTTCCTTAAGATAATATTTGCCCAAAGGCAGATTGTCGAAGCAGATTTCCCCGTTGTCGTTGGTCACTCCGCACGCGACGGACTGTCCGCACGCGTTATAAAGTACGAATTTGGCACCGCGCAGCCTGATTTTGCCGTTAGCGCAATTTTCCATGATTATACTCCCGTAAATTTCATTCATACGCAATAGGCGTATGTAAAAAATCAGACTGCCTATAATAATTATATTTACAATTCCGCTTGGGTGTGATATAATTTCAATATGTGCATAAAACGCAAAAAACAATTATTTTTCGCCGTAATCGCCACGGTAATCGCTGCAATAACGTTGCTTTTGTCGGCATGCGACGACGGTGAAGTTACTCCGCCGCCAAAAGCAAAAGATTTTTCGTCGGTTTGCTCTCTGTACGCCGACAATGTGGTGGAAGTCGCGGTGGGCAACACCTTCGGCACGGGCTTTGTAATTTCTTGCGACGGACAAAGCGCGGATATCGCGACATGTTATCATGTCGCCGGCTCCGACCCCGGTGCGGTGCGGTTTAAGTTCAACGGCGAAAACGCTTTCGTCGGCGGCGAAAACGTGTCGCTTATAGGTTACGACGTCAAATTCGACGTGGCCTTTTACAGGGTGCAAAAGCCCGGCTGTAAAGCGCTTGACCTTATCCGCCCCGCGGAAAACTCCGTTGCGGGCTTCAGAAGCGGACTCACCGCCGCGGGTACCGAGGTGATCGTCATGGGCAATTCCATGGGCAGGGGGACAGCCGCTTTCGACGGAATAGTCAGCGTTGACGAGGAGATTGAGCTTTTCGGCGGATATTACAAGCCGTTACTGCGCGTTACCGCCGCAATCGACGGAGGAAGCAGCGGCGCACCCGTAATCGACGCCGACGGAAAAGTAATAGGCATGGGCGTGGGAAAATACAAAAGCAGCGCGGACGGGGCGGGAAACGTCACGGTAGTCACGGGCATGAATTACGTCACTCCCGCGGAAATAGTTATGGCGCTATATAATAAGGCCGTTTCGTCCGATGCGGCGGAAATAGGACGCCCTGACGTTTCTTTTACCCGCGGCTATGTAACGGAAGAAAACGTAACGCGCGAAGAAGTTACGGTCAAAATAACCAAGGGCGACAAGCAGGCGGCGTTTATCTGGCAGGGCGGCATTATGACGCTGAAAGCTTCTGAAGGATTAAGCGCGGAAGCGGGTGCGGAATACAGCAAGTTTAACGGTAAATCCTTGCCCTCTTCGATTACCGAGCTGACGGCAATGATAATAGAGACGGACGAATGCGCCGAGCTGGAGTTTTCGGGCGAGGGCGTTTCGATCAGGTTATAGGTAAGTTAAAATCGGGAAAAAGGCTTAACGCATTAAGCAGATTATATTTTTATTGCGAATTCAAGGAGAAACGATATGTACGAAAAAGTGGTTTCAATGCTTGCACAATATCTTGACGTGGACGAAAAATCCATAACTCGGGAAACGGATCTGAAAAAAGACCTGAAAGCAGACTCGCTTGTCCTGGTGGAACTTCTGTTCACGCTTGAGGAGGAAACGGGTATAACCGTCGACGACGAGGCGGCGACCGAATTAAACACCGTAGGCGAAATCGTCGATTACATCGAAAACGCGTTGAAGGACAAAAAATGAACGGAAGGGAAGCGGACAAGCTTACCGACGCGCTTTTGGCCGATTGCGGAGGATTGCTGCTGCATTGCTGCTGCGGGCCCTGCTGCACTTCGGTGGCGGAACGAGTTTTAAGATCGGTCAAGCCCGTACTTTATTACTATAACCCGAACATTTACCCGCGCGAAGAATACGAAAAAAGACTGCGGGAACTTTATAAGGTTGCGATGCATTTTAATCTTGAGGTCATCGCCGAGCCCTACGACGAAAACGAATTTATTTCCGCGGTTAAGGGGCTTGAGGGGGAAAGGGAAGGCGGCGCGCGCTGTCCCGTGTGTTTTGAACTGCGGCTTTATAAGACCGCGCTTAAGGCAAAGGAACTGGGACTTAAGGCGTTCTGCACCACTCTTACGGTAAGTCCGCATAAAAACGCGGAGATAATAAACGGCGCGGGATTCGGAATTCAGGAAAAAACGGGGGTAATGTGGATTCCGTCCGACTTTAAAAAACGCGACGGATACCGCCGTTCGATCGAGCTTTCGGAGGAGCTTAAACTTTACAGACAGAATTACTGCGGCTGCGCTTTCGCCGCGGGCAAGGAAATATGAGTTGTTGCCGTCAGGGTAACATAACGCTTCGGAAAATATGACGCTTAAGGAAAAGATAAAAAATCTGCCCGAAAACAGCGGCGTGTACATTATGCGCGACGCGGGCGGAAACATCATCTACGTAGGGAAAGCCGTAGTTCTGAAAAACAGAGTGCGGCAGTATTTCAACAACTCTCCGAAGCTTCCCAAAGTTCAGGCGATGGTGGACAACATCGCGGATTTCGAGTATATCATAACGCTTACCGAAAAGGACGCGCTGGCGCTTGAAGCCAATCTCATAAGAAAATACAAACCTCATTACAACATACTTTTAAAGGACGACAAGCACAGTCCTTACATCAAAATCGATCTTAAACAGGATTATCCGACGATAGAGGTTACGCGCAAGGTAAAACGGGACGGAGCGCGCTATTTCGGTCCGTTTTTCAACGGGATTCACGTTTGGGACATCGTGGGAGTAATCAAAAGCGCATATCGTATGCGTACTTGTCCCAAGCGCATGGGCAAAAAGGACAGGGCGTGCCTTAATTATCATATAGGGCTTTGCAGCGCGCCCTGCATGGGCTATATTTCCAAGGAAGACTATCGCGAAACCGTGCAGAAAGTCATGCGCTTTTTGTCGGGCTACGACGACACGGCGGAAAAGCTTATCGAAGAGCGTATGAACGCCGCAGTCGAACGGGAGGAATTCGAGCGCGCGATAGTTTACCGCGATCAGCTTGCCATGCTTAAAAAACTGCGCGAACGTACAGTTGCAAATCTTGGAAACGTCACGGACATTGACGCTTTTGCCTACGCCAGCAGCGGCGAATACGGAGTGGTATCCGTTGCGCTTGTGCGGGGAAATAAAATGATGGGTGTAAAAAATTACCGCATAAACGACGCCTCCATGACGACGGAAGAGCTTTTTTCCACTTTCCTAAGTCAGTATTACGCTTTGGATAACGAGCTGCCCGAAGAGATCTGTCTTGAAGAGGAATTCGATACGACCGCGCTTTCGGAATACCTCGGGACGATTACGGGCAAGCCGCCGTTTATCACTTTTCCCAAAAAGGGCGCAAGGGCCAGGCTGGTGAAAACTGCTCATTCCAACGCGTCCGATTATCTCGTCAAATCTTCCGAAAAACTGGAGCGCGAAAAAGACATGACTCTGGGCGCCGTCAAGCAGCTTGAGAAAATACTGGGCATAAAAAGCGCGCGCAGGATAGAGTGTTACGACATATCCAACATAAGCGGAGTGGACAAAGTGGCGTCGCAGTCGGTGTTTATCGACGGAAAGTCCTCGCCGTCCGACTACCGCAAGTACAGGATTAAAACGGTGGAAGGCGCCGACGACTTCAAGTGTATGGAAGAAGTGATAAAAAGGCGGCTTCAGCGCGCATCAAACGACGAAAAGTTTTCCTATCTTCCCGACCTTATCGTCATCGACGGCGGCAAAGGTCAGCTTTCAAGCGCGTACGGCGTAATGACGTCTTTGGGTTACGACATTCCCATGGTGGGACTTGCCAAGCGCGAGGAGGAAATATTTACGCCTCATTCGTCCGACCCGATAGTGCTTAAAAAAGACAATTACGCTTTGCGGCTGCTTCAGCGCGTCCGCGACGAGGCGCACCGCTTTGCGATAACCTATCACCGTAAATTAAGGGGCAAAAGGTATTATTCAGAGCTGGACGAAATTCCCGGCGTGGGCAAAAAACGGCGCGCTATTCTGCTTAAGGCTTTTGAAAATTACGAGGACCTTAAAAACGCCGATGCTCAAACGCTTGCCGCCATAGAGGGGATAGATTCCGCCACCGCGCAAAACGTATACGACTATTTTCACAATAAAACCGAAGGGCAAAAGGCTTGATATTTATCCGCCGCGGTTGTATAATCATACGGTAAACACTTTCGGAGCATTTTAATGAAATACGAACTGATATTCTGCGATTTTGACGGCACACTTTTAAGAAACGATTTCACGGTGGGCGAAAAGTCCGTGAAGGCGATAAAGGACTACATTTCGCGCGGCGGTAATTTCGTGATCTGCACGGGAAGAATGTCGCGCTCCATGGACGGCTGGCTGGACTATCTCGGGATAAGAAATCAGCGCATCGCCGTAGCCGGCTTTCAGGGCACGCACATTGCCGATACTTCCGGCAAGCTTTTGTACTGCGACTACATCGACCCCGATTCCGTTTATAAGATAATGGAGTTGGGTAAGCGCCTCGGGGTTTATACGCATTTTTACGATCCCGACTGGGTGTATGTGGAAGAAGAAAACGACATCAACAGGGAATACAGAAGGATTACTTCCGTTCCGCTTAAAGTGGTGGGAGATCTGTGCAGTTACATTAAAAGCCATCCCGACCTAAAGGTGGTAAAAGCCATGGCGGTCGCGCCTGAGGATAAATTGGACGAAGTAAGGGCGCAATACGAAAAGCTGGATCTCAAGGGCGTGCAGTTTCAGTACTCAAGCGATAATTTCATCGATTTCGTAAGCGAAAGCGGCGGCAAAGGCGAGGGGCTTAAAAAAGTGGCGGCGCTTTTGGGCATACCTATCGAAAAGACTATAGCGGTGGGGGACCACCAGAACGACGTTTCCATGATTGAGGCGGCCGGACTGGGCATTGCGGTCGCCAACGCGCGTGAGGAAGTCAAAGCGGCGGCGGATTACGTCACGGTAAGCAACGACGAGGATCCCGTTGCCGAAATAATCAGTAAATTTTGCGGGGATTAAACATGGTCAAACTCAAATTAACCGAACTTCAGGAAAACGAAACGGACGTAAAAATCAAGGATTTTGCCGAGCGTCTTAACCTTGAAATTCTGCATCGGGGCAAAAAACGCACTATGCACATCGCGACGTTCAACGTCAACCGGCCGGGACTTCAGCTTGCCGGATATTACGAGCATTTTTCCGCCGAGCGCGTCCAGGTAATAGGCGAACAGGAAATGTCGTATCTGCAGCACAAAACCGCGGAGGAGCGTGCCGTCGCCTGCGAAAATCTTTGTAAATTCGATTTTCCCTGTCTTGTGCTTACCACCGTTCTCGAGCCCGTGCCGGAGCTTATGATTGCGGCGGAAAAGCATGGCCGTAACATATTCCGTTCTTCGCTGCGCACGACCGCGTTCATGAACGAACTCAGTATTTATTTGAACGAACTGCTTGCCCCTACGGAGACGATACACGGCGTACTGGTGGATCTTTTCGGCGTGGGCGTGCTTATCATAGGCAATTCCAG
Source organism: uncultured Clostridia bacterium (assembly GCA_944363615.1). GTDB lineage: Bacteria > Bacillota > Clostridia > Christensenellales > Pumilibacteraceae > UBA10677. The sequence goes on from CALVUQ010000020.1 coordinate 16,728, forward strand.
CATCGGCAAATCCGAAACCGCGCTGGAACTTATTCAGCGGGGGCACAGGCTTGTCGCGGACGACGCGGTATGCGTAAAGCGCATATCCGATAAATTGGTGGGGACGTGTCCGCCCAACATCAGGCATTTCATGGAGCTTCGCGGAATCGGGCTTATCGACATACGCGCCATGTACGGTGCGGGTGCAATACGCGCCAGCAAAGTCGTGGATTTAGTGGTCAAACTGGAACAGTGGGACGAAAACAAGCAGTACGACCGTCTGGGCGACGAAGTAAATTACTACACGCTTCTGGAAACGGAACTTCCCATGTACGTCATTCCCGTAAAGCCCGGCAGAAACCTTTCGGTAATTCTGGAAGTGGCCGCGCGCAATCACAGGCTTAAATCCATGGGCTTCAACGCGCTTGACGAGCTTAAAAACCGTATCGCCGTCAACGCATCGAGTGAAGAACAGTCTTCCGATCAGCATTAAAAATGCCGCGTCGGAAGGAATGAGTTTTTGCCGTTTGCGCTAAAAAAAACGGTCTTTTCCGCGTCGGCAGGCTTTTAACGGGGCTTATTCGTAATTAAAGCCGGCGTACGGGTAAGACGGGAATACGCGCAAAAAACAAAACTTTCCGATTTTATTCTGCGTTCAGCCTCTTGTCGGTTGACATTAAAACGAATAAAGTGTAGAATAAATACAGCTTAATATTATATCTTTTACGATTATTGCATAAGAGTTGTATGAGTCGCGGTAATTGCAAAACCTGTTTTTGCGCGCCGCGATTTTTTTAAATTGTATTCCGGGAGGAGATATTGTCATGGATTTACAAAAAATACGCGATATGATGGCGGACTGCGAATGCGGGCACAAGCACGACTTCGACCTTGAAGCGCTGGAACTGGGAAGCGGGCTTGTCGAGAAAACCGGTGAGATTTTAAAACGTTACGATTTTCCGAAAAAAATCCTAATGGTGGCGGACGTAAACTCTTTCAGGGTTACCAAAGGGCTTTACGAGCGTCTTTTAAGCGACGGCTTTACCGTGGAATTGCGCGTTTACGACTCCATGAAAGTAGCGGACATGCGCGAGGTGGAGGAACTGGAAAAATTGCTGGTGCGCGTGGACGGCTGCCTGTCCGTGGGTACGGGTTCGGTAAACGACATATGCAGGCTTTCTTCTTACCGCGCCAACAAGCCTTTCGCGATTTTCGCCACCGCGCCTTCTATGGACGGATTCGCCTCCGACAGCGCGCCCATCACAAAGGGAAACTTCAAACTGTCATACCCGTGCCGTCAGCCGCGGATTATAATTGCGGACACGAAAATTCTCGCCGATTCGCCTACCGAGCTTAAGGCGGCGGGATTCGGCGACGTCATGGCAAAATACATCGCCATTGCGGACTGGCGCGTGGCAAACCTTGTTCACGGCGATTATTACTGCGAGCGCGTCGCGTCTTTCGTGCGTAAGGCGGTTGCAAAAATGGCGGCGCTTGCGGATAAGGTTTCCGTCCGCGACGAGGAAGCCGCCGCCGCGGTCATGGAAACGCTTGTGCTTACCGGCATAGCCATGCAGCTGGCAAAGTGCACGCGTCCCGCTTCGGGCACCGAGCATATAATTTCCCATTACTGGGAGTGCAAAAAGCTGGAAAAAGGCGTGATTTCCGATTATCACGGCAAAAAAGTGGGCGTAGCCACGCTGGTGGTTGCCGATATCTATCATAAACTGGCGAAAATCGAAAAAGTGCACGCGCATAAGGAAACGCCCGACTGGAAGGACATTCAGTCCCATTACGGCCCCGCGCTTACCCCCGACATGATGAAGCTTAATCTTCCCGATACCATCGTCAACGAAATTCCGCCCCGCTTAATCGAAGAAAAATGGGGCGAAATAAGAAAGATAATCGAAGAGGAAATCCCCTCCGTGGAAACGCTGGAAAAGCTTTTCGCGGCGGCGCACGCGGCTACTACGCCCGAACAAATCGCCGTGGATCACGCTTTGTTCGAAGAGGGCATCGAATATCACATCTACATGCGCAGAAGAGTGACTGTCATGCGGTTGTTGCCCATGCTGGATATCGACCCTCTTAAGATTTACTACAACAAATAACATCGGTAAATACCCGTGTCGCAATTTGTCGGCTCGGGTTTTTATTTGTTTTCGCGGCGGAAAAAGCCGATAAAAAAAGTTAAAAAACTTAAAAATTGCCTAATCCGCTTGATTTAATCGCAAGGATATTGTATAATAACCGTACTGTGCTAAGCGGGGAGCCAGCGGTGCCCTGTACCTACAATCCGCTACAGTAGGGCTGAATGCCGCCCGCGGTGCGACTTGTGGAAGGCAGTTGCCGTATAAGTGACGTTGATACCAAGGTCTTGTGCAATGTTATACCGTGAACCGTGTCAGGGCGGGGACGCAGCAGCACTAAGCGGACCATAACGTGTGCCACGAGGTAGCTTTGGAGGAGTTAACTGTCGGAAAAACGCTTCGGCTTGGCGTATCAAAGGCGGATGCACAGTTTTTTTGCAAACAGCGTTGAGAGGAGGGCGTATTCGTTCTTCTCTCAATATCTTAAATGACGGAAAGTCGTTTTCATAGATGCGACTTTGTTCCGTCGGCGCAGATTTTAAATTCAGTACTGACTTAAGGAAGAATTTGCCATGGAAAACGATAAATTTAATATTACGGCTTCTTCCTTTACGGAAGATGAGGCCGTTTCGTCCGGTCAATCGGACGAAGATAAGGCAAAACAGCCGGAAACGGATTGCTTAAAGTCCGATGAGGCAAACGATATGGCGCTTAAAGAGGACGGTCCGGCAGAAACGGAAAAACAGGATGACGCCGGCGGCAAAGCAGTAAATGCGGCGCAGCCCGAAGCGGCCGCGCTTACCGAAAAAGAAATCAGGAAAAGGGAAAGACGCGCGGCAAATCAGATAGTGTATTCCAAAAGCGAGGAGTGGATAAACCGCATCAGTCATCTGGTGGGCGCAAGCCTTGCGCTTGTGGGGTCCGTTCTTATGATAATCAAGGTTTGTTTGTCGGGACTGGGCGCGCTGGCAATCGTGTCGGTCTGTCTGTATTCGTTCTCGCTTCTCATGCTTTATATCATGAGCACGCTTTATCACTGGCAGCCCGTGGGTAAGCGCCGTCGGGCGGTGTTCAGACGCTTCGACCACTGTTCCATCGCGCTTCTTATTGCGGGAACTTATGCGCCCCTAATGCTTATCGACATGTATTCGCAAAGCAAGGTGTGGGCGATTGTGCTGGCAAGCGTGGTGTTGGGATTCGCTGTGCTTTCCTGCGTGTTCAACGCGATCGACGTCAACAAGTTCAAGGTCTATTGCCTTATTTCTTACGTCGTCATGGGCTGGGCGTGCGTCATTCGCATCGATCTGCTGGTCGCCAATCTGCCTGCGTTCGTGTTGCTGATCGGCGGCGGAGTGGTCTACACGCTGGGCATAATTTTTTACAGGATAAAGTCCATACCGTACAATCACGCGATTTGGCACTTTTTCGTGCTTGCCGGCTCGATACTGCATTTTGCGTCCATTTATTTTTTCGTCATACCGTAAGAGGAGTTTGTTATGTATAAGAAAATCAATCCGGATATGAATTTCGTGGGAAGAGAGCTTGAAGTACTCGATTTCTGGAAGAAAAACAAAATTTTCGAAAAGACTTTGGAAAAGACGAAAGACGGCAAGGAATTTTCCTTTTACGACGGTCCGCCCACCGCAAACGGCAAACCTCACATAGGGCATATTCTGACGCGCGTCATGAAGGACATCATTCCGCGTTTTAAAACCATGAAGGGTTATCACGCCACCCGTATCGCGGGCTGGGATACCCATGGCCTTCCCGTGGAGCTGGAAGTGGAAAAACAGCTGGGCATGGACGGCAAACAGGATATTGAAAAGTACGGTATCGAGCCTTTTATTAAAAAATGCAAGGAAAGCGTCTGGAAATACAAGTCGGAATGGGAAAAAATGTCCGACAGGGTAGGCTACTGGGTGGATATGGAGCACCCTTACATCACCTACAACGACACTTATATCGAGTCCGTCTGGTGGTCGCTTAAAAACATTTTCGACCGCGGACTGATTTATAAGGGACACAAGATTGTGCCCTATTGCCCGCGCTGCGGCACTGCGCTTTCCTCTCACGAGGTTGCACAGGGCTATAAGGACGTGGAGGAAAAGTCCGCCGCGGTGTCCTTTAAAGTAAAGGGACAGGCCGATACCTATATAGTCGCATGGACGACCACACCGTGGACGCTTCCTTCAAACGTTGCGCTGTGCATGGGACCGTCTTTCGATTACGCAACCGTGGAAAGCGACGGCAAAAAATACATCATGGCGGAAAAACGCGTCCCCGAATATTTCAAAGAGGGCGAATATACCGTTTTGTCCGTTAAAAAAGGCGCGGATTTCGCGGGGACCGAATACGAGCCGCTTTATGAGACTTACGGCGGACCCAAAAAATCGCATTACGTAGTTACCGACGGTTACGTCACGCTTGACGACGGTACGGGCGTCGTGCACATTGCGCCCGCGTTCGGTGAGGACGACGCGAGAATAGGCAGGGATAACGACCTTCCTTTCGTTCAGATGGTGGACGAACGCGGCAAAATGAGCAAGGGCGCGCCCTTTGAGGGGACTTTCTGCAAGGACGCCGACAAGCTGATTCTTAAAGACCTTAAGTCGCGCGGACTGCTTTTCAAGGAAATTCCTTTTAAGCACAGCTATCCTTTCTGCTGGCGCTGCGACACGCCGCTTCTTTATTACGCGCGTTCCACGTGGTTCATTTCCATGACCAAAGTAAGGGAACAGCTTCTTAAAAACAACGCTTCGATAAACTGGATGCCCGAATCCATCGGTAAGGGCAGAATGGGCAACTTTCTGGAAAACGTAATCGACTGGGGACTGTCGCGCGAAAGGTACTGGGGTACTCCGCTTCCCATCTGGGTGTGCGACGAGTGCGGTGAAACCATGGCGATAGGCTCTAAAGCCGAGCTTAAGGAAAAGGGCGGTATTACCGGCGACATAGAGCTGCATAAGCCTTACGTCGACGCGGTAACGATAAAATGCCCCAAGTGCGGCAAAACCATGCACCGCACGCCCGAAGTCATCGACTGCTGGTACGACTCCGGCTCCATGCCCTTTGCGCAGCTACATTATCCGTTTGAAAATCAGGACAAGTTTGCAAAAACTTTCCCCGCGCAGTTCATTTCCGAGGCGGTCGACCAGACGCGCGGCTGGTTCTATACCTTGCTTGCCATTTCCACGCTGCTTTTCGATAAGGCTCCTTTTAAAAACTGTATAGTGCTGGGGCACGTAAACGACAAAAACGGCATCAAGATGAGCAAGCATAAAGGCAACGTCGTCGATCCGTGGTCTGTGCTTGATAAGCAGGGCGCGGACGCTGTAAGATGGTATTTTTACACCAATTCCAGCCCCTGGATACCTTCGCGCTTTTATGACGAAGCGGTCAGCGAGGTTCAGCGTAAATTCCTGGGCACGCTGTTCAACACCTATTCTTTCTACGTTCTTTACGCGGAAATCGACAAGTTCGATCCGTCGAAACATTCGCTTGACGAATGCGCGCTTACCATGATGGACAAGTGGATTCTGTCTTCTCTCAATTCGCTTGTAGCTTACGTGGACGACGCGCTGGAAAACTATAAGATTACCGAAAGCGCAAGGGCGATAAGCGATTTCACAGACGCACTCAGCAACTGGTACGTCAGAAGATGTCGCGAGCGTTTCTGGGGCAGCGACATGACCGAGGACAAGAAGGCGGCGTACATGACTCTGTTTACCGTGCTTGAAACCTTGTCACGGCTTACGGCGCCGTTTATACCCTTCATGGCGGAGGAAATTTACCGCAACATTGTGGTATCCGTGTTCCCCGACGCGCCCGAATCCGTTCATCTCACTTCTTTCCCCGTGTGCGACCAAAAATACATTGACAAGGACCTTGAAGCGGGCATGACGGTGGCCGAAAACGCCGCTATTCTGGGCCGCGCGGCTCGTAACCTTTCCGGTATCAAAAACCGCCAGCCGCTTAAGAAAATCATTCTGTGCGGCGGTAAATCCGAGGACCTTAACCCCGAACTTTTAGCCGTTATTCGCGACGAGCTTAACGTCAAGGATATCGAGTACGCTGCGGACGCGGGAGAATACGTCTCCTACGAGGTAAAACCTCAGCTTAAGACCTTAGGACCCAAATACGGCGCGCGTTTAGGCAAAATCAGACAGTATCTTGCCTCCAACGCGGAAAAGATAGTAAACGGACTTAAGGACTCCGATGTCTATACTTTCGATATCGACGGCGACGAAATCGCTCTTACCAAAGACGACTTGCTTATCACCGTTTTAAGCAAAGAGGGCTATTCCGTTCAGTCCGACAAGGGCATGACGGTTATATTGGATACCTCGCTTGACAAAGAGCTTATCGAGGAAGGCTATATGCGCGAAATCGTGTCCAAAATTCAGACGATGCGCAAAGAGGCCGGCTTCGAAGTAACCGACCATATCAAAGTTCACTATTGCGGCGACGAAGAGATCGAGAAAGTTTTCAACAAATATATTCAGGAAATCGCTGCCGACGTGCTTGCCGACGAGATTGTGGGCGGAAGAAATTACGACAACCTTAAAGAATGGGACATCAACGGCAAGACGGTAGGCATACAGGTTGGTAAGATATGACCGCAAAAGACTGGCAGGACTATGAGATTATCGCGGCGGGCGACGGTGAGAAACTGGAAAGATGGAAAGACGTGTTTCTTTTGCGCCCCGATCCCCAGGCTATCTGGAAGGCTCCGTTCGACCTTAAAAGTTATAAGGGATTGAACGCCGTATATAATCGCGCGTCCGACGGCGGCGGAAGGTGGAAGGTGCTTCGTCCTTTTCCTTCCGAATGGACCGTGGAGTGGCGAAACCTCAGGTTTCTGATAAAGCCCATGGGATTCAAGCATACGGGACTGTTTCCCGAGCAGGCCGTCAACTGGGACATAACCGGCAAAATATGCAAGCAGTCGCCTAAGCGCGTAAACGTTTTGAACCTTTTCGGCTATACGGGCGGGGCAAGCGTCGCGCTTGCGGCTTCGGGCGCGTTCGTCACGCACGTGGACGCGGCGAAAGGCATGGTGGAAAGGTGCAGACAGAACGCGCGGCTAAGCGGCGTTCCTGAGGACGGAATCCGCTACATCGTGGACGACTGTAAGAAATTCGTCCTGCGCGAAATAAAGCGCGGCAAAAAGTACAACGCCGTTCTGATGGACCCGCCCAGCTACGGCAGAGGTCCTTCGGGCGAAACGTGGAAGCTTGAAGACAGCCTTTACGAGCTTGCAACGCTTGTGCGCGAAGTACTGGACGAGCCTCTTTTTTACCTTATTAACAGCTACACTACGGGACTTCAGCCCACGGTCATAAAAAACATCCTTTCGCTTGTCATGCACGGCGCAAAAGGAAGCGCAGACGCATACGAACTCACTTTGCCCGTATCGGACAAGTCCATGGGAGAAACGGAACTTCCCTGCGGTTGCAGCGGGTTGTGGAGAAAAAATTAAATCGGTTTCGGATTAAAATGGCAGAAAGCAATCTTACAATTTTATACGAGGACAATCACCTTATCGTGGTGCTTAAACCCCAGAACGTTCCCACCCAGGGCGATTCCACGGGGGATAAGGACCTTCTTTCCATGGTCAAGGATTACATCAAGGAAACTTACGACAAAAAAGGCGAGGCGTTCGCGGGGCTTGTCCACAGACTGGACAGACCCACAGGCGGAGTTATGGTTTTTGCAAAGACCAGCAAAGCCGCCGCAAGACTGTCGCAGCAGATCAAAGACGGCAATTTTGAGAAGCGTTACCTTGCGGTGGTGGTGGGCACTCCGCGCGACCGTCAGGCAAGGCTTTCGGATTATCTGTTTAAAGACGAGAAAAACAACACGGTAAAAGTAGTCCCCGCCGCCATAGAGGGCGCAAAAAGGGCGGAACTCGTTTATAAAGTTCTGGAAACCACTCCCAGACTTTCCCTTGTGGACATAAAACTGCTGACGGGGAGATCTCATCAGGCGCGCGTTCAGATGCAGCACATAGGCACGCCCATATTCGGTGACGTGCGTTACGGCGGCGACACGCTGGCAAAAGGTCACAACCTGGCGCTATGGGCGTACGAGTTGCGCTTCTATCATCCCGTAAGCAAGCTGCCCATGGTGTTTGTGGCTTATCCGCCGCTTGACAAGACGCCGTGGAAGTTTTTCGAAATAGAGCGTCACGTAAACGTGGTCGCGCCCCGTTAATCAAGTAAATTCATTCCATCTTAAAGGAGACAAAATAAAATGATTATCTATTCCTGTATCGAAAATCTTTTGCAGTACGCGCAGTCGCATCTGCTGCTTGACGACCTGGACGTCATTTACGTGCGCAACAAGCTGATGCAAAGCCTTAAGCTTGAAGATTACGTGCAGTACGAAACGGATGTGGACGCAATCGAGGAGATGACATGCCCCGACGCGGTGCTTAATCCCATCGTGGATTACGCCGTGGAAAACGGCATCATCACCGAGGACGGAAGGGAGGAGTTTGCCGACCGCATCATGGACACGGTAAGCCTTAAGCCCAGCGAAATCGTCGACATGTTCGAAAGTCTTCACTCTACGTCGCCCGCAAAAGCCTTCGACTGGCTGTACGACTACTCGATTAAAAACGATTACGTAAAGCAGACCAAAATCGCAAAAAACAAACACTGGGAGGCAAAAGCGACAAAAGGCAAAATCGAAATAACCATAAACCTTTCGCGCCCCGAAAAGAACAACAAGGACACCGCGAAGCTGCTTAAGCAGAAAAACACCTCTTATCCGCCTTGCATGATCTGCAAGGAAAACGAGGGTTACGCGGGTCACGGCGTGTACCGTCAGACCCTGCGCACCGTTCCGCTTACGCTTGGAGGAGAGGAGTGGTTCTGGCAGTTCTCGCCCTATTCTTATTTCAATCAGCACGGAATCGCGGTGAATGCCGAGCATACTCCCATGAAAGTGGATACTTCCACCGTGCAAAAGCTTCTGGACTTCATCGACTACAACCCCTCGTATTTCATCGGATGCAACGCGGCGCTTCCCATAGTGGGCGGCTCCATACTGACGCACGACCACTTCCAGGCGGGGCTTAAACAGCTTCCCATGCATAAAGCGCCTTGCCTTAAGCGCTTTAAATCCGCGGAATATCCCTATATCGACACTTGCATAGTGGACTGGTACAATTCGGTTATTCGCCTTGAAAGCACCAACAAGAAAATGCTTGTCGAGTACGCCGGTAAAATCATCGAGGCGTGGAAGAATTACACCGACGAAAGCGTGGACGTCATTGCCGCCGACGAGAACGGTCAGCACAACGCTGTCACGCCCATCGCAAGAAAGTCGGCCGACGGCAAGTATATTGTGGAGCTAATTTTGCGCAACAACCGCACTTCCGAACAGTTCCCCGACGGAATATATCACGTTCATCCCGAGTATCAGAACATCAAATCCGAGTCCATAGGTCTTATCGAGGCTATGGGATTGTTCATACTTCCGGGAAGGCTTGACCGCCAGCTTGCGGAAGTTCAGCAGTATTTGACCCGCGAAGTTAAATATTCGCGCGAAAAACTCGCCGACGACATGAAGGTGCACGCCGACATGATAGAAAAACTCATGAAGGAAAACCCCAAATGCACGCCCAAAGAAGCCGAGCTTAACGTCAAAGACGAGGTCAGCCGCGTCTGCGAATGTATTCTCGACAACACCGCGGTGTTCAAAAAGGACGAGGCGGGTAACGCCGCTTTCGAAAAATTCCTTTCCTCTTTGGACATCGAGGCGAAATAAGGCATTATAAACGCGCTTTAATCGGGCGGAACGGACGGAATTCTATCCGCCCGTTTTGTCGTCTTTAAGACGCGCAGCTCTGTCGCCTTCGGGCGGCTTATACAAAAGCGACTTTAAAACACGCGGAAACAGTCTGTTTATCGGCTTTCCGAACATAAAAGGAGTCAGATTATGCTTAAGAAAATCAAAACCGTTCTTTTAATCGTTACGGTTGCGCTTTCGATCATGGCGTTTATGGCATGCGCGCCGAAAACCGAATCGTTTACCGTTGCCGTAACGGGCGGCACGGGCGGCGGCGAATACGAGGCGGGCTCGGCTTGTACCGTTACCGCAACCGTTGCGGACGGCTACGTTTTTTTGCGGTGGGAAGAGGACGGCGTAACGGTTTCAGAAAGCAATCCATACACTTTTACCGTCAATAAAAACGTTTCTCTTACGGCGATAACTCAACCGCTTACGCCTCAATCGTTTACCGTGACCGTGACGGGCGGCACGGGCGGCGGCACTTTTACCGCCGGGACCGAGATTACCGTCACGGCGACGGTTGCCGCGGACGAAAAATTCGTCGGCTGGCTTTCGGACGGCGTAACTGTTTCAACTGACGCCGTTTATACTTTTACCGTGGAAAAAGACGTCGATCTTACCGCGGTTACTGCCCCTTTAGCGACGGCGGGAGTGTTTGAGGGGACATGGGTAAGCGCGGACAAAACCTTGAATCTGACCGACATGACGCTTACGGGCACCGAGGAATTTTATCTTACCGAGGCTGCCGGCGAGGGCGCCGAAACGGTTCTTTCCGCTGTCATAGACGGCGAGTCTTATACTTTTTCGCTTAACGACGACGGCCGTCTTGAGCTTAAACCTTTGTCGGAAGGTGCGTCCGCAACCGAGTTCATGCCTTACGACGCGCGTTTCGACGGACTTTGGACGATAGAGGACTCCGACGTTTATACACTGTTTATTTCACAGACTGATTCCGACGGGAATTTCGGCTGGACTTTGGTCAACGCGGACGGCACTCTTTACGACAATGATCTGTACTATACCGCAAAAACCCGTCTTACGTTTGAGGGCTTAAAACCCGTCGTGCAATTCGTAAGCAGCGCAAATATAGTTTATGTGGCGGAAGAAAACGGTTTTATCGCCGCCCCTTACGAAAATCTGGAATACATTCCCGCAGACAATGCGTTTTACGATTTTTACGTAACCGAAAGCGGTAAAAACATCAGACTGGACACCTCCGCCAAATCGGTAAGCCTGGACGGACAAACCTCTGATTACACCGTTACGACCTGTGAATACGGCTCCTGCCTCAGCTTCAACGCGGGCGGCGACGAATACGCGCTGGTTTATTCTTTAAACGGCGCAACGCTCTACTGCGGGGAAACCGCGGAAAAAGCCGCAAAAGCGGACCTTTCGGCATTCACGGGCGAGTGGGTGGGCGCGCTTGATTTCACCGTGGACGGCGACAACGTGTCGTTCGGGGGCGCGACTTACAAGCTTAAAGCGGCGGTTAAGGATAACGCAATAGTATTTTCGTTTACCGCGGACGGCGTCGATTACGGACTTTACCCCGTGGGCTTCGGAAAAGGCATCATCGCAGTCGCGGATATGCGGACGGACAAAGGATTTTATTGCGTTTCCAAGTCGATTGCGGAGGCCTTTAAAGGCGATTACGGCACGCTGAACGTAAGCTCCGATTATTCGGTTACGCTCGACGGCGTACCTTGCGACGCGTATTTTACCGCTTTAACCGATTTCGACCGCGCTTTAACCGAGCCTTCAGGGCTTGAGGACATAGGGCTTGCCGCGCTCTATGTTGAAGAGGGCTCTTATCTTGTATGGGCGGAAGAAGGGGTTTTGGTTCTCGTCGAAAAAAGCGACGCCGATTACCTTGTTACGCGGGCGTTTTATTCTGCCGCCGCAAAAGAAAGGCTTAAGACCGCGCTTAAGGCGGGACTTGCGTCCGAAACAGACGAATACACCACTGGCGGAGCCGACCCCGTTATTCTTTCTTTGGATTTCGGCAACGGAAACGTCGTATTCGGCGGCAATGTCTGCGCTTACGAATACGGTTACCGTATCGATAAAGAAGCTTCGGCGGAGCATACCGCTCTGAAATTCACGGTCAATGGCAAGGATTACGTTTTATACAGATATTTCGAGCTGCCTTACGTCGTGGCGGAAAACCTTACCGACGACGAAAAATATTCGTTCGTGTCGCTGGCGGAGTTTTCCGAAGTGCTTGATTCCGCGTTTGTCTTAAAGGGAGCAGTGGTGGACGAAAGCATATCGTTTGCCGCAGACGGCACGCTAAGCATTACGGAAGCCGATTTCTCCGCCGCGGGGGAGGCTGCCGTAACGCAGGAGTGCGATTATTCTTTGTCCAAAGACTCAAGCGGAGTCATTGTAGTTACGGCCGTCACATTCTCGGACGGGGCAAAATTCGAAACGCTTATTTACTGCGCCGAGGATTATAACAGCCTTCAATCGGTCAAGGGGACGTTCATTCGCTCCACCGATTTAATCAAACTCGAGGCAGTGGGGGATTATTTTACCTCCGATTTTACGCCTGCGTTTAAGGTTCTGCCCGATTTTACTTTTCTTTATAATTCCGGCGAAAGTCTTGACGATTATTACGGCGATCCCGACACTTTCGACACCGTGACCTCGGACGGTCAAAGGGTAACCGCTTCGATTTCTTACGGCTTCGGGCAATACGGTTATACTTTAACGGCGGTCTTTGAAAACGGCGCCGTTACGCTTACGAAGGACGGCGAAACGGTAGGCGAATATTATAAGCACGATGTCGATCCCCTCGCTTTTACGGGCACTTACACAATTACGTTTACCGACCGGACGTCTCAGTCCGCGTCCGAAACCGTGGTTATAGGCGCTAAAACCGATTCCGTCAACGAAGAGTTCATGCCGTTTGTTATCGTCGGCGGTGAAGAGGCGTCTTCTGCGGAAGTATCCGTAAACGGCTCGGGTTTGCCCGAATTGACCTTTACGGTAGGGGAGGGAAAAGGTTCGGTAAGCTTTTCCGCCGTTTTGCAGGACGGTAAAATCAATTTCTTCCGCGACGGGGCAGCCTGTCAGGTTCGTCCCTCCGTTCCCGCGCCCGCATGGGATTTATCGCTTCTGTCCGGCATGAATTCCGAATACACGCTGACCGACGAGTACGGCGACGATTACAATCTCATTTGCGTGTTCAAAGCGGACGGCAAGGTTCCCGTTTTCAGAATTGCCGCAGCGGACGGCTCGGCTGAATTGTATCTTACAAAATACAGCTTTACTTATTCGGCTGGCACATTTACCGTAGACGTAAGTTCTCCTTTGGGATTAAGCGTGCGTATAAGCGCGCTCGCGCAGGGCGGACAGTTCGACGTAGGTTTTACTCCCTATCCCGAAGAGGAGTAAACAGCTGCGCGTCGAGGCCTGCGCGCAAAAACGTAATATTTATAAGGTACGGAATGGGAAATAACGCTCAGTCACAGAATTATATTGTTGTTTCACGCTTAAGTCAAAGTTTATCCGTCAAAAAATTGTTTGTTTTTCAGCCCTGAATTACCGTATATTTGCAGTGATTTTCGGCTAAACTGTAAAATTCCAAGTATTGACAATATTCACAAAAAGGATTATCATAAAACCATGAAAATTATAGTTGCATCCGATTTGCACGGGTCGGAATATTATACGCGTGCGCTTATCGAGGAAGCTGATAAAAGAAAAGCGGACAAAATATTGCTTTTGGGCGATCTGTATTATCACGGACCCAGAAATCCCCTTCCAAAAGGTTACGCCCCGCAGAAGGTGGCGGAGCTTTTAAATGCAAAAAAGGATATCGTTATCGCGGTACGCGGCAATTGCGACGCCGACGTAGACTGCATGATATCACAGTTTCCCCTTTGTAAGGAGGTTCAGCTTTTTGTGGACGGCAAAACCTGGTTCTGCACGCACGGACACGAATTTTCCTTCGATAATCTGCCGCCGCTTGCCGCAGGATCGGTATTTTTACAGGGACACACGCATGTCCCCGTGCATGAAGTTAAAGACGGCGTCCTGCTCCTTAACCCGGGGTCTGTTTCACTTCCCAAAGAAAATTCCGCTCATTCCTGTCTGTTTTACGACGGCGAATTTCACGCCTGCACGCTTAACGAATAGAACAGGAAAATACTTTAAAAGCCGCTGTCTTTATAATTGAATAAAATTCTTTCCGTTCGTTGGCGGAGTTGTTTTTGCTGAAAAACATAATTCTGATATGCATGTCGTTCGGAGAACAAAAAATGTTTAAATTCGACAGATTATTTTTAACGATGGACCAAAAAGGCGTTTCCACATACAGGCTTAGGGAAGAATGCGGTATTGACAGCAAAACGGTTCGCAGATTAAAAGCAAACCAAAACATTGAAATGAAAACGCTTGACAGAATTTGTGCATACCTTGATTGCAAAATAGAAGACGTTGTTGAATTTATAAAAGACTGAAACGGCGATTATCAGCGTCGCATTTCCAGCTTTCGATCTAAAACAAAACACACTATACTTTGTCAAAAGCGAAATGTAGTGTGTTTTTTATATACAAAGGTTACGTTCAAATTAAAGTTTAAAGTAGCGAACTGAGATTATAAAAGCAATCCGTTTCGTCGTGCGACAAACAATATAATGCAGTTTATGGTTTTTATCCTGAATCCTTCGCGTGGGGAAGTAAGCTGCGTGGTGTATTTGCGGTAAGGTAAGCTGTGACGTTTTCATCATTAAAACTTTTTCCGCTGTTTGCTTTTATTCGGGCAAAGATAATAGTCTTATATAAAATAGTTTTTATGCGGCGAAATTTGTCCGCCGCGTTTTTATTACGAGCCGCAGTGCCGTGACGGCCGCGAAATTTTAATATAAATCACTTAATAAAAAAAATTTAAAAAAAGTAGATAAAAAGAGTTGACAGGGGATAAGGGGATATGGTAATATATGTAGGCTGTCCCGAGAGAGGGACAGGGCAGAGAAAGAGACCAAGTATTGAGAAAAAGAAGATACCGCTGGCATAAAAGTAAAGAGAGCTTGAGGAAAGCGAATTTACGGTTATGCCTTTTTTAGACTCTTTTGAAAGCCATGACGCACATTGACAACTGCATAGAAAACGAAA
>CALVUQ010000021.1 GCA_944363615.1 uncultured Clostridia bacterium
ATGACTGGGGTGAAGTCGTAACAAGGTAGCCGTATCGGAAGGTGCGGCTGGATCACCTCCTTTAAGAGAGTGACAAACAGAGTCACTTAAACGAAACATAAGAACCTGAAGAATTGATTGCGCAGTGGAAAAGCAATCAGGGAAGGATTTATTCAGATTACCTTACCCACCTTACTTTCCTTTCTCGAAACATTGTGCATAACCGTTAAAGGACGTCTTTACCAAGACGCCCTTTTTTCATAGTTTTTTCTCTTATAATCCTATTTGTAATAATCCTATAATTAAATTAATCCTTTCTTTATAAACTATCGTTGTAATTACATTTAAACTTAATACGCCCGAAAAAATTGTTGCCTTATTGAAAAAAACACTCCCTTTTTAAGAGAGCGTTTTTTTAAAATCGTGGTAAATAAAATATAAATTTTATGTAACCGATAGGGTTAAATTGTGATTTTTAATCAAAAATACGGATTTAACGAATCTGAATCCTTTTTGTCGTTGGGAATATCTTCTTCGTTGTCGCTAAAATCAGTTTCAATCTTATCGATCGGTTTACCGTCGTCGTACATTTGTTTATTATCGCTTTCATTTATTATATCGCGGTAAAATTCCGCCTGAGCGGTAAATATATAAGGAAATATCCAAAAGTAGAGGATTCCGAAAGTCAGCGCGCCCAGCAGAATCCAACCGATGAAACTCAAATTCAGGATAAAATAATCCAACTTTTTACCGTTCATGATTTCAATGGATTTGTTTCGTGCGTCGGATGAGGAAAGGTACGGGTTGTCTGCCAATGCGAAAAAACTCATTGAATAGGAAATAGATTTTATAATTCCCGGTATTATAAAAAGCAGCGCCCATAAAAACAAAAGAATATTGTTGCACACATACAAAGCGAAAGAAGATCCGAAGTGTTTAAATCCGTAAAAAATTTGTCTTTTGTTAATGGTTTTCCGCCTTGAGACGTTAAGAGCTATAAACGAATATCCCAAAATCAGCGACCCCGAAATTATTAAAGCGATTATCGGACCGATAAAGACGTTAAGAGCTATATACGAATATCTTAAAATCAGCGACCCCGAAATTATTAAGATTATCGGACCGATAAATATGAAAGTCAAAACCGAACAGCAGGCGATAAACAGGAAATAAATAAGCGAACATACTGCATACGTGCCCCATTTGCCTTTAAGCTTTTTCCAAGCCCGTTTTCTGGTTTCTTTTGCGGTTAACATTATCTTCCTCAGTTAAATTACAGATTTTTATTATTATAGTACGTTAATAACGTACTTGTCAAGTATAAGCGTACTTTTTGCCATATAATAACAATATGGGGAAAATTACTAAGTTTCAGGAAAGGTTTAACGAGTGCCTGCATTTTTCGAACGTAAGCAGGTGGAGTTGGCGCGCGCAGCCAATATTTCAAAGCAATGCATATCGGACTACAAAAGAGGAAAAAGCGTGCCCAGCATAGAAACGCTTTATTTGATATGTAAATATCTGGACGTATCCGCGGATTATCTTTTGGGACTTGCAGATTGACTGTATATAAAGTCCGATAATTTACTTTTCACCCGAAAGCAAGTCGTAATTAAAAGCTGTCGGAAATACTCAATTTTACTTTTTATATAACAGAAACTAGTTTTAAAGTCACTTTCGTCGGGTTAGAAAAAATTAAGACGGTAAAACGCGCGGTAAGAGAGTGGATATAGCCGCCGTCAGATTTTGCGGCTAATTAAAACCGAAATCATGTATTACTATTATATTCAGGAAAGGGTATAACCCGATACGATTGACTTAAATCCCGCTTGGTGGTAATATATTTCCGGAGGTAAGTTTATGACAGGGATTATCGGCGCAATGGAAATAGAAACCGACGGGCTTATCCGTATAATGACCGATTCTTTCGTTAAATCGGTCGGGTCGTACAATTTCGTCAAGGGGAAAATCTGCGGTAAGGAAGCGGTGGTATGCCGCTGCGGAATCGGCAAGGTTTTTTCTTCAACTGCAGCGGTTTTAATGATTGCTCTTTTTGAACCCGAAACAATAATAAACTTAGGCGTAGCAGGAGGAGCCAAACCTTTAAAGCAAGGCGACATAGTGGTTTCCGAGCGCACCGTTCAACATGATTACGACGCAACGGCTGACGGGCTGGAAAAGGGAAGAGTTCACGGATTTGAATCGCCTTTTTTCGATTGCGACCGCGCAGCCGTGGGACAGCTTTGCGAGGTTTTGGAGCGATTGGGTTACAAATATAAGGTGGGGACGATTGCTTCAGGCGATTGCTTTGTCAGCGATCGGAATAAAGCAGCGGATATAAGCCGAGTGTTCGGAGCGATTGCTTACGACATGGAAAGCGCGGCGATAAATCAGGTTTGCGCCTTTCAAGGAACAGGATTCGTTTCCGTGCGTGCGATTTCCGACAACGGCGATGATGGAGCGGTCAAAAGTTTTTACGAGTTTGTTTCCGAAGCAAGCGCAAAGGCGATAGAGGTTATAAAGGAATATATTGCAAGTTTCGGTTGAATAAAGGCGTCTTAAAGCGGAAAAGTTTAAAAATAAATATTTTTATTTTATACAGAAAATACTACCGATATCATGTTGGTAGTATTTTTAAAATCGTTGATTACCTTTTTTCTGGTCTTACTTGTGGTAAGACTGATGGGGAAGCGGCAGCTTGGCGAAATGCAGCCTTTCGAGCTGGTAATTACCCTTATAATTGCCGAGGTCGCATGTATTCCCATGAACGACCCGTATATACCTTTTTACGCGGGACTCGTACCCATAGTGACGCTTGCGTTTTTGCAGATTCTGCTTTCGACTTTGGCGCGTAAAAGCCTGAGAGTAAGACGTTTTTTAAGCGGCAGCGCCATTATCGCGATAGATAAAAACGGTATAAACTACGAAAATCTGAAGAAAATGAACATAAACATAAACGACCTTATCGAATCGGCAAGGTCAGGCGGATATATGGATTTCAACGACATAGCTTATGCCATATTCGAAACCAACGGAAATTTATGCGTTATCGAAAAGCCGAGTGACCCTACGGTTCTCAAAAAACCCGTATTGCCGCTGACGATTATAGTGGACGGCGAATGGGAAGAAGATAATCTTAAAATTGCGGGAATAACAAAACCCGAAGTTATAAAAGTGCTGAAAAAGAACGGTATAATGAACATTAAAGAGGTGCTTTATTTTGACGTAAGACAAAACGGAGTCGTCTACATTGCGCCTAAGCACGGAAAATACATCAACGATAAAATGAAAGTCGAGGGGGAAAATTGGTAAAAAGCGGTTTACCTTAATAAAAATGAAAAAATTTATCTGTGTAATAGTTATTTTAGCTATAATGTTAGGGGCGGGAATCGCTGAGATCGTCATGACAAGCGGACTTTTCAAGGATATAAACGCAAAACTTATAGAGGTCAAATCCACCATTCAGGAAAATAAAGACGATCTTTTTGATTCGGATGCGGAGTCGCAAATGAAAGAAATCATGGACAAATGGAACAAAAGCAAGAATTACGCGCTGATGTTTTCCAACCATACTGTTGTGCGCACCCTTGACGAAAAACTGGTGTCGTTGAACGCGTACGTCGAGTGCGGCGAATATGCGGACGCCCATGCGTATTGTGAAATTTCCATTGCGCTTTCCGAAGATCTTATCGATGAAACATATCCGGTACTGACCAATTTGTTTTAAACTTTGACGTATTAAGCGGTAATTTAATTGCAATTTACCGCTTTTTATATTACAATTATTATGCTGCAGCAAACAATGCTGCCACGGAGAACAAGCGTTGAAATTTACCGAGCTTAAAAAAAATCTTACGGCCGCGGCGCCTAAAGCCTGTTATATAGTGACGGGGGACGACCCGTTCGTCGTCAAAAGCGCCGTCAGGATGTTTTCGGCATTCACGGGTGAATTCTGCGATCTTAATTTTGTTACATACGGTAAGGACGCTTCTTTAAGCGACGTAATCGCCGCTTTGCTTACTCCGCCCATGTTTTCCGATTATCGCGTCGTGTGCGTAAACGATTATGCTGGCGACCTTAAACAGATCAGGAACTATCTCGAAAAACCGTTATCTACGTCTATATTGTTGTTCAGCGGCACGCTTACTCCCAATTTCAACTCGATTATTCCTTTAAGCGAAGTAGTGGATTGCAACAGGCTTGACAAGACGTTTCTTGTCGGCTGGGTTACAAAAAAGGCGGCGTCGCAGCACAAATCGATATCAAGAAACGCCGCTGAATTGCTTGTGGAGTATTGTAACCGCGATATGAACTCTATTTTCAACGAGCTTAGCAAACTTACGGATTACGCGGACGAAGAAATCTCGGAAAACGACGTGAAAGCGTTGGTTGCGCCTCAGATCGAGTATAAGGTTTACGAACTCAGCGAGGCCATCGCCGAAAAAAACGCGGATAAAGCGGTAGAGCTTGTCAATCTTATGCTGGCGGAAAACAATTCGCCTACGTCGCTGCTCAGCATGCTGTTCAATCATTTCAGACGGTTGCTGTTCGTATCGCTGAACCCTAAGTCCGACACTCTTTCAAGCGATCTTAAGGTCAAGGAATACGCGGTAAAAGTGGCTTTTAGGCAGGCGGCAAAATTTTCCCCGCGGCGGCTTAAAGCTGTTTTTGACAGACTTAACTTTTTGGACGCGGGCATAAAAGCGGGGCTTATAACGGATAAAAACGCGCTTATGGAGTTTGTGTGTGAAACGGTTACCGTAGGTTAATCAGGAAATTAAACGATGAATTTTATCAAAGAGAAAAAAATTAACAAATACATAGTTGCCGTAGTTCTGTTTTTAAGCTTCGGATATTCGGGCTTTTACTACATGCGCGGCGCGCTGGCGCTGCTTACGATAAGCGGGACTTTCGTATTCAACGACGTATGGGCGTTTATACTGGCGGCGCTTATCGGCGGCGGGATTTTCGAGCTGGTTACGGTTTTTCTTGCAAAAGGCTCCGCCGTGCGGCTTAACAACAGGGGTGCCGATATGCAGTACGCCCTCAGGTTTTTCTATATTCCCGCAAATATTCTGGCGGGAGTGCTTAAGACCCTGTATTTTTACTTTCCTTATCTGTTTCCTTACGGCGAAATATTTTTCGAATTCTTTTTCGTACTGATATTTTTCATACTTTATATGGTGTTTTGTTGCAAGGCTTACTTCAATAAAGAAGAATACGGTAAAGTCGTAATGTTTCTTGGAAGTTCGTTTCTGTGCGTGTACGGGTTCATAGCCGTAGTCGCGCTTCTTTCGGGGGTGCTGGCATGAAAAAGGCTTTAGTTCTGTCAATGGTTATAATATGCTGTATGTGCTTTTTTGCTTGCTCTTCCGTTAATGTCACTAAGAACGCATTTACGACAGGTTTATCGGGCGTTTTCATCGAAGCCGACATGGCCGGTGAACTTGACGCTTTCGCCGGAAGCGGAGAAGACGCGCGCAGGGATCGCACGTCTTTCGGGGAGGGCGAGAAAAAAGCCGCAGAATATATTAAAAACAAACTATCGGAATACGGTTACGTTGAGAATATAGATCTCGTAACGCAGTCGGTGGAAACGGAAGTCGTAAGCGGTTACGGTGGTGAAACTCAGAAACTCTATTCGCAAAACGTGATTGCCACTTATAACGGCGGTAAGGAAAAAACCGTCGTGGTGGGCGCAAACTACGATAATCTTTATTCCGACATTCAGCTTGTGGGGAGCGGAGGAACGGGCAGCGAAGGGATAATGAACAACGCTACCGGCACGGCCACGCTTCTTCAGCTTGCAAAAGCGTTCAGACAAAACTCGCCCGTACAGGATTTTACGGTTATTTTCGTGTTTTTCGGTGCAAGCGAGGCGGGCGTCGTGGGCAGCAGCCGTTTTGTTTCCGACTATCTCAATGACGTTTCCGACGTTCTGCTTATGGTAAATCTCGATTCCGTAGCGGGAAGCGTAATAAACGTCTATTCGGACGAGGTAGACACCTTAGAAGGAAAAATGTTTCTGCAGCAGGGCGAAAAATACTCTACCGAATTCAAACAGATGTCGCGTTTTGTGCCCATAATTCCTCAGGTGTATGCCGAAAACCTGGATTACACTCATATCGGACAGCTGGGCGATCACGTCGAGTTTTTCGAAAAAGACGTGCCAGTCGTCAATCTTTTCGGCGGCGACGCGGACGGTTTCGATTATTACAGCGACAAACCGGACAGCCTTGATTCGTTCAAGGCGGCATATCCCGATTACGGCAAGACTATGGCGGATGTCGCGTCCCTTGTCTACGACTGTCTTTCAGCGCAAGATTTCCTGACGGCGGCGGCAGGTTTCAGGACGGAAAAATTCGATTATTCGTTTTTCATGGGCGGATATTTCGCATATATAGTATTGATAGGCATAATAATAGTCGCGGCCCTGATATTGATTCCCGTTGTAAGGCATCTTGAAAAAAAGTATCCTTATAAACCCGTAATTAAGCGATTGAAAATTGCGGTTTTCGGTATGGAATACGAGCAAAATACCGATAATGATATTTACGTCGACATCAGGAAGGCGGATAACGATCCGTTTCCCGACCACAAAGACGACATCGATCCGTTTAAATAAAAATTTGTTAAATTTCATAAAACGCAATTGTTTTTATTGATAAAAACCGTCCTTAATTGTATAATATTGCATAAGATGATAAGCGAAAGGGTGGCCTTAAGCGAAAGAAAAGAGTATCGAAGTAACGAGGGCTGATGAAGTGAACAACTTTTTAGACAATTTAAAAGAGGCTTTTTCCTCCCCGATAAGCAGCGTTTACAGCGTGCTGGACATAATCGTCACGATTCTGATTGTTTACGGCGTGTCGATATTTCTCAAAAAAAACAATGCGTCAAGACTGATAAAATATCTTGCGATAGTCGTAATTTTGGCTGTATGCTTCGTTTCGGAATTCGTCTATATGCCCGTAACGTCGCAGATATTCAAAAACATTGTGGTTTTATTGTTCGTCAGCGCACTGGTGCTGTTTTCCACGGAAATCAAACGCGGAATGTGGAAAATCGCAAGCCCTAAAAATGCGGAAAACTCCTACACAACGCAGTATAACTGCTCGGATGAGGAGCTTCACGCGGCGATAGACGACATTGTGCGCGCCGCTCAGAATATGTCCAAAAAGGACGTGGGTGCGCTTATAATTATCGCTCCCGACAATATTCCGGAGCATATTCTGGACAGCGGAACAAGGCTGGACGCCGATTTGTCCTGTCAGCTTATCGAGTGTCTGTTCAACACGAAAGCTCCGCTTCACGACGGTGCGGTTTATATACGCGGCAATAAAATACTTGCGGCAGGTTGCTTTTTGCCGCTTACTCAGCAGACCGATCTCGATAAGGAGCTGGGTACGCGTCACCGCGCCGCAATAGGCATTACCGAGCAATACAATCATCTTGCGATAATTGTTTCCGAAGAAACCGGTATAATTTCCGTTGCAAGAAACGGCGAAATAATGCGTTACTTCGATACTCAGATGCTTACCGACGTGTTGGAACAGATTTACGGACTTAAGGCGGTGGGCAAGCCGAGCAAACACTCCAGAAGGAAGGCGGGTTAAAAATGGAAGAAAAATCTAATCAGGAAAAAAAGCAGAACGGGTTCATCAGATTTTTGAAAGCCGTTTTCGTAAATAATTTTACTTATAAGCTGTTTGCAGTGTTGTTCGGCGTCCTTTTGTGGTTGCTTTCGGTGGGCTTGGGAAACAATGGCTTGTTATAAATTCGGCGAAATATTGTTACCGAAAGATTTTTCGGTGAAAAACTGGTCGGTCGTAGCTTGCGATCAATACACTTCGGACAGAAGTTATTGGGACAACCTTTACAAAACGCTTAAGGATCCCACCGCGTTAAACCTCATTTTTCCCGAATGTTATTTGTCCGACGACAATTCGGCGCTTATAAACCGCATCATCGAAAAACAGAAAGAATACATATCCGACGGAATTTTCCGGGAAGTGGAAGGTACCGTTCTGGTAAAAAGGAATACGGCTTACGGAAACGAGCGTTGGGGGCTTATGTGCCTTGTCGATCTCGACGCTTATTCTTTTGATCCGTCAGACAAACTTCCTATCCGCGCCACCGAAGGTCTAGTGGCTTCGCGCATTCCGCCCAGAAAGGAAATTCGCAGTAATTGCTATATAGAGCTTCCTCACGTCATGTTGCTTATCGACGACGAAGAACGCACGGTTATAGAGCCGCTTAAAGGCAAGGGTAAGGTGCTTTACGACGGCGATCTGAACGGAGGCGGCGGACACATTACGGGCTATAACGTTTTGGATACATCCGGCGCCGAACGTGCGCTTGACAAGCTTTTAAGTGAATCTGAGCAAAAATACGGCAGTCCGCTCCTGTTCTTAGTGGGCGACGGAAATCATTCCCTGGCTACCGCAAAAGCGTGCCGCGACGAAAACAATCCGCTTTCCCGTTACGCGCTTGTCGAGATCGTCAATATTTACGACGAAGGGCTTAAATTCGAACCCATTTACCGTGTGGTTTACAATGTCGATAATCAAAAGTTTTTGACCGGACTTAAGAAAAAGACAGCGTCCTATAGCGGAAAAAAAACAGTTTATTCGGGCGGAGACAGCGTGGAAATTCCTTTTCCTGCAGACGCGGTTGAGGGCGTAAAAATCGCGCAGGATTATATAGACGATTATATCGCCGTTGAAAAAGGCGAAGTGGATTACATTCACGGACTGAAGGAATTACGGGAAATCTGCAAAAGGAACAACGCCGTGGGAATAGAGCTTGCGCCCATGGACAAAAGCACGTTTTTCGGTTACGTCGCCAAAAACGGAATACTCCCGAGAAAAACGTTTTCCATGGGGGAAGCGGACGAAAAGCGTTATTACACCGAAGCAAGATACATAAAGCGAAATTAAATTTTTTTGGAGATAAATAAATGAAAGTTTGTAAATTCGGCGGTACTTCGATGGCAAACGCGGAGTGCATAAAAAGAGTGGCTGACATTGTGTCGAACGACGACGCCGTGTCCTGCGTAGTGGTCTCCGCACCCGGTAAAAGGGCAAAAAACGATACCAAAGTTACCGATTTGCTGTATGCCTGCCTTGATAAAGTCAACGACGGATTAAGCCCTGAGGAGGCGTTTAAACCCATTGAGGACAGATTCGATTCCATCTTGAAAGGGCTGGGCTTAAAGACGGATTTCAAGGTATATTACGACGAGATAAAGAACGAGCTGAAAAAAGGCGCGACAAAAGATTACATCGCCAGTCGCGGCGAATTTTTAAGCGCGATAGTTTTGTCCGAATATCTAAACTGGCCATTCATAGACGCCAAAGACTTCGTGCGCTTCGACGACAAGGGAAATTTCCTGTCCGAGGAAACCAACGCTTATGCGAAAGCCGTCCTTCACGGCGTAAAAAAGGCGATAATCCCGGGCTTTTACGGCGCTACGGGCGACGGGACGATAAAGACTTTTTCCCGCGGAGGTTCGGATATTTCGGGCGCAATCGTGGCGCGCGCGCTTTATGCGGATATTTACGAAAACTGGACGGATGTGGACGGCTTTATGAAATGCGACCCGCGCATCGTGGACAATCCCGAGGTAATGGAACTTATTACATATAAGGAATTGCGCGAGCTTTCCTACATGGGCGCAAACGTGCTTCATCCCGATTCGATTTTCCCCGTCAGGAAAAACGATATCCCCATTCATATCAGGAACACTTTTAATCCCTCGGCAAAGGGAACGATGATTGTTTCGTCCAAAAAGTTTTTCTCCGGCGCGTACGAGCGTAAGGAAAGTACCGTCACTGGTATTGCCGGCAAAAAGCATTTTATATCCATCAACATCGAAAAATCCATGATGAACAACGAATTGGGTTTTGCGCGTAAAGTGTTGGAAGTTATAGAAAAGAACGGCTTGGGGATAGAGCACATGCCCAGCGGAATAGACACTTTGTCCGTTGTAATCGACGGCAGCAATCACGACGAGGAAGCTTTGGGCAGAATAGTGGAGGGCATCAAAAAAGTTTGCCAGCCCGATACCATCGACCTTGAGCGCAACCTGGCATTGATCGCTGTGGTCGGCCACGGCATGAGCAGGAAAAAAGGTACCGCGCAAAAGGTTTGCAACAGCCTTTACGAGGCAGACGTTAACATTCGCATGATAGATCAGGGCAGCAGCGAGCTTAACATCATAATCGGCGTTGAAAACAAGGATTATGAAAAGGCCATTTCCGCGCTTTACAAAGAGTTTTTAAGTTAACTGTTTTAATTCAGCCTGTTTTTACAATTGAAAAGCCCGAACTTTTGAAGAAAATCAAGGTTCGGGCTTTTGTTTTACTGTTTAACAGGATTTTCCGCATCAAAGCGTTTCAGCTTTATCATCGGCAGAATTTTCCTGCTTTTTGGCCTTGTACTGCTTAAGCGCTTTTGCAAACTGATCGGGGCAGGAGGTACCGGCCCTGCATTGAATCCCCTCAAGCAGATTTATTATTTCGTCAATTTTGCGTCCGACGGATAATTTTGCAATTCCCTGAGTATTGCCGCTGCATCCGTTTACGAATTTTACCGAAGTAAGTATGTCGTTATCGTCTACGACGAAGACTATTTCCCTGCAACAAGTGCCCTTTGTCCTGTAGCTTTCCATTAAAATGCTCCTAATCGATCAATTCCTCGTGTAAGTAACCGTAGATTTGCGCCGCCTTATCCTCCCACTTGTTGTAAACCATTTTGGCGGTGTTGCGGTTGGCAACGTTAAGCTTGATTTCAAGTACGGTCTGGACGGGGTCGACGATTTTCATCTGAACGGTGTAAGTGCCGTCGTTGTTTTTGTAGTAGTTACGGTAATATTCCTGTTTGCGCCGCATGGACATGCGGTTTTCCTTGACGTATTCCGTAATTTCGGTGCGCAAAGAGGAGGGAATACGCGTATAAAACAGCGCAAGGCATTGTCTGCCGTCCGCTGTAATGTTGTAATAGCTGTTTTTCTCCTTTGAGGACTGATAAATAAAGCCTGCTTCCAACAACTGGTTTATCGTAATCGTGCAGTCCATGTAGCTTAACCACGTGTTGCGGCTGGTGCACATTTCGATAATCGTGTTACCGGTGATTGCAACGTCCATCGCTTCGAAAACATACAGCAAAATAAGTTTATTTATTGTAGATTCGTCCGCGAGTTCCACTTTAAACCTCCTCTTAAGAAAAACATTATATCACATATTTGTCAAAAAATAAAGAATATTCATGTAATTTTGTCTGTTTTTTACGGTTAATTTATAATTGTAAACTTGTTAAATCATTTTGGTTGACAATGACGTTGTAAACTGATATCATACGATATGAGGGAGTATTATGGCGTTAAAAGAAGAAATATTGGCAATACTTGAATCAAATCGCAACCGTGCCGTTTCGGGACAGGAGCTTGCAGAGAAACTGTCCGTGACAAGGGCAGCCGTCTGGAAAGCGGTAAAAAGTCTTAAGACTGAAGGGCATATCATAGAGGCGGTGACGAATCGCGGATACAGATTGCAGACTATGTCGGACGTATTGTCTGCGGCAGGCATAAAAACCTGTCTTAAACACGATTGCCGGGTGGAGGTATACGACAAACTGGAATCCACTAACATAACCGCGAAACTAGCCGCGCTTAACGGCGCACCCGCAAACACCGTTATTGCGGCAAACTGTCAGACCGGCGGCAGAGGGCGGCGCGGAAGAGCGTTTTATTCGCCCCAAAAAAGCGGAGTTTATTTCAGCGTTATACTGCGTCCGAACGTAAATGCAAAGGAAAGCGTTTTGCTTACCACCGCGGCGGCGGTTTCCGCGGCTGAGGCTATTGAGGAGCTTACAGGCAAAAAAGCCTTGATAAAGTGGATAAACGACGTCTATGTGGAAGGCAAGAAATGCGTCGGAATTTTAAGCGAGGCTGTTTTCGACTGTGAAAGCGGCGCAGTGGACAGCGTTATCGTGGGAATAGGCATCAACGTCAGCACACACGATTTCCCGCCCGAAATCGCAGACAAAGCAGGCAGCATAGGCGCGGTTTCACGCAACGCTCTGGTGGCGGCCGTTACGGACAAACTGATAGACATTTGCGAAAGTCTGCCCGATAATTCTCATCTTGTCAGGTATCGCAAAAGATGTTTTCTTCTGGGCGACGAAATTACTGTAATGCCGTTCGGGGGCGAAAAATACAATGCAACCGCACTGTCGGTAGACGATGAAGGACGCCTTGTAGTGAAAACCGACAGCGGCGAAGAAAAAGCGCTTTCAAACGAGGAAGTAAGCGTAAGGTCAAACCAATACGACAAGGAGTAATCATGGCTACCAGAAGAATAATAAGGATAAGTTATTTTACGCTTCTGACGATAGTGGGCGGACTGATAAAAATCCCCGTGGGCACCGTTGCTTTTACGCTTCAGACATTGTTCGTCGTTCTTGCGGGCTTTGTGCTGGGCGCACGCGACGGAATGTTTTCGCAGCTTGCCTATATGATTATCGGGCTTATAGGTATTCCGGTGTTTACTCAGGGCGGCGGATTCGGTTATATTTTTATGCCGTCGTTCGGTTATATAATCGGGTTTGTTTTGGGCGCGTTTACCGCGGGACTTGTTATGTCCCGTTTTTCCACGGTGAACACCTTTAAAATTTGGTTTGCGGGAATTATAGCTCTTATTCCCGTTTACATCGTGGGCATGGCTTATCAGGTAATGATTCTCGTTTTTGTAAACGGGCTTTCGTTTTACGCCGCGCTTGTAACCCTTGTTAACATTTTGATATATTGGGCGATCGATATAGTGATGATTTTCATAGTGTCTATTATTTATCCTCGGCTTATGTCCATGATGAAGTTAAGGGCAAACAATATGTCCGTGTCGTCCGACAACGACAATCATTCCATGGGTGACGAAATAAGCGCTACGCTTGACGGTACTGACGAAAAAGCTTCACCCAGGGCCGACAAAACTGAAAAGCAGAAGTAAAACAGCTTCTTCCGCAATAAATTTTCTGTTAGTTTTCAAGCGGACAAACAGGCAGAAAGTGAATGTTTTCGGCTACCGGATTATCATGTATTATACAAAAAAACCGCAAACGCAAAGTTGTCAGAAAAATAATGACAGGCATTGACTTTCGCTTGCCTTTTTTTATTGTTTTTGTTATAATCCGCTTAATTCAATTTGGAGTAATAAATATTATGGAAGAAAAAATCAGAATATTGCTGGATACCGACGCCGGCGACGATATTGACGACGCACTTGCCATTGCTCTCGGACTTTCATCGAAGGAAGTGGAGTTTGTAGGTATCACGACCGTGTTTAAAAATACGGAGGACCGCGCAAGACTTGTGAAAAAACTCGTTTCGGACGGCGGATTCGATATTCCCGTTTACGCGGGTTATTGCGGCGGCATCAAAGTTCCCACCGACGCATATAACGGCTTCCCCAATCAGATAAAAGGCAACGACGGCAAATTTCATATGTGCCAGTTTACCGAAGATCTGCTTTTACCCAAGTACGCTCCCGTAAACGCAGAGGAGGGCTTTGAGGGTGCTTCCGCCGTAGATTTCATAATCGAAAGCTGCTATAAGTACGGTAAGGAGCTTATCGTACTTGCGATAGGACCTTTCACCAATATTGCCAAAGTCATCGAAAAGGATCCGGATGCGCTTAATCATGCCAAGAAAGTAGTCATAATGGGCGGCGCGTTTTTCACCACTTTTCCCGAATGGAACGTGCTTTGCGACGTGGACGCGTCGGATTTGCTGTTCAGCGGCGCCGTGAAAAATCTTGAATGCGTAGGACTTGACGTTACCTGGCAGACGAAACTGCGCCCCGAAGAAGCGGAGATTATGCGCAACTACAAGGGTAAAGCTTATTCCGAATACGCTTCTAAACTGGTAAGAATCTGGATGGAGCGCAACAAAGGAGCAATGCCCACTCTTCATGACCCTCTTGCATTCTTCTACTGCATTTGCCCCGATATCCTTGAAATGGAAGATATGTGCGTCAAAGTCGCCACTCAGGGCGAAGCGCGCGGCGTGACTCTTAACGTGAGCAAATGGGAAGCGTTCCACAGAAGAGGCATGCATTCCGCACAGGTAAAAGCGGCAAAAAAAGTGGACCGCGAAAGATTTCTTAAAGAATATTTAAAGCGTGTTTTCGACTGCAAATAATCTTTCTTTGCTTAACTACGATTGTTTTTGCTTTAAGCACAATCAGAATTACATAAAAGAATCCGCAATTTTGTTGCGGATTCTTTTTTATAAGGGCAGGTAGATAAATTTCAGGCTTATCTATACAAAATTATTTTCCGAAGTTGAATTTCTTTTCCCTAGTTAAATTAGCCGTTATTTTAGAAGAATTTATAAGAATGGATTTATTGAAACATATCGTGAATTCTTGGGAAACAGCAGAGAACAGCCGGGATACAATGTGCGGATGATATTGTTTATTCTACATGATACTACAGGCTTTTAAGAAATGTTTTTTTACGTTATCTGTTTTGAAGTCGAATACTAAGTTTAATATATTTGCTGCTTAAAAAATTACTTTTTTTGATTTAAATCGGAAGGCCCGAATGATAAAAAGGTTTGTGCGTAAAAAAAAGAACGCGGTTAAATGTCCGCGTCCTTTTTGTTTTTGATTTTTATGTCCGACTTCAGATTTTGTTGTTGCAGCCCAAAACGTCGACAAGTTTGTGTTTTACGCACTGTTTAATGAGTTCCCTGGCCGGGCCGAGGTACTGTCTGGGATCGAAGTGGGCGGGATTTTCTGCGAAGTGCTTTCTGATTGCGGCCGTGAATGCAAGGCGCAGATCGGAGTCGATGTTGATTTTGCAGACGGCCATGGAAGCTGCTTTTCTGAGCATATCTTCGGGTACGCCTTTTGCGCCGGGCATGGTTCCGCCGTACTTATTGATCATTTCCACGTATTCGGGAATGACGGAAGAAGCGCCGTGCAACACGATGGGGAATTTGGGAAGGCGTTTGCCGACTTCTTCAAGGATATCGAATCTCAATCTTGCTTCGCCTTTGAATTTAAATGCGCCGTGGGAAGTGCCGATGGCGATGGCGAGGGAGTCGACGCCCGTTTTGGAGACGAATTCCTCGACCTGATCGGGGTCGGTGTAGCAAGCGTTTTCGGCGGAGACGTTTACGTCGTCTTCGATGCCGGCAAGGCGGCCGAGTTCCGCCTCAACGACTACGCCGTGGTCGTGCGCGTACTTAACCACTTCGGAAGTGATTTTGATGTTTTCGGCGAAAGAGTGATGGGAGGCGTCAATCATGACGGAAGTGAACCCGTCGTCAACCGAGGCTTTGCAAAGGTCGTAGCTGTCGCCGTGATCGAGGTGAAGAGCGATGGGAAGGCCGGAATCTTCGACCGCAGCTTCAACCAGCTTTTTGAGGTATTTGGGGTTGGCGTATTTACGAGCGCCGCTTGAAACCTGAAGAATGAGAGGTGCGCGCTCTTCTTTTGCGGCTTCCACGATACCCTGTATCATTTCCATGTTGTTCACGTTGAACGCGCCGATAGCATAGCCGCCTTCATACGCTTTACTAAACATGTCTTTTGTTGTTACTAATGGCATATTAATCCCTCCAATAAATTATTTACCGTATCATTATACAATATAAGCGGATATTTGGAAAGCGTTTTTTCGCGTAAATTCATAAATAATCTTTTTTACTTTTGGCGAAAAGACGATAATAACGCACGGCGGTGGATTTATGTTGACTTTTTAAGGCCAAAATAATATAATAGACGACGGAATCAAAACTTAAGAAAGGAGAAAAAATTGTTATGCTTGACAATCGCATAAGCGTGCTTGCAAAAAACCTGGTTAATTATTCGGTGAAAGCCGGTAAAGGCGACAAAGTGCTTATCGAGGCATACGACGTCGATTCGACGCTTGTGAACTGCCTTGTCGACGAAATCCGCGCAAACGGAGCGTATGCTTTCGTGGAACTTTACGACAGCAAGGTACAAAGAAGGCTTTTGCTTAACGCGGACGAAACCTACTGCAAATTGCTGGAAAAATACAACCGCGTACGCATGGAAGAAATGGACTGTTACATCGGCATCAGGGGAGCGTATAACTCCTTTGAGTCCAGCGACGTGCCCGGTGAAATAATGGACATGTATTCAAGGCTTTACGCCCATCCCATTCATCACGAAATAAGAGTGTGCAAAACCCGCTGGGTCATATTGCGTTACCCCAACGACGCCATGAGCCAGCTTGCGGGCATGCCTACCGAAAAGTTCGAGGATTTTTATTTTAACGTATGCAACCTCGATTATTCTAAAATGGACAAGGCCATGGACGCGCTGGTTGCGCTTATGAACAAAACCGATAAAGTGCGCATCGTGGCGAAAGACACCGACCTCAGTTTTTCAATTAAAGGGCTTAACGCCGTAAAGTGCAGCGGTGCGTGCAACATTCCCGACGGGGAAGTGTACACTGCGCCCGTCAAGGACAGCGTAAACGGAGTCATTACCTATAACGCGCCGTCCATCGAAAACGGAATCAAATTCGAAAACGTACGCCTTGAATTCAAAAACGGAAAAATCGTGAAAGCAACTTCCAATTTCACCGAAGAATGCAACAAGATTTTCGATACTGACGAGGGCGCAAGGTATGTGGGCGAATTCTCGTTGGGACTTAATCCTTATATAACGAAACCCATGGGCGATATTTTGTTCGACGAAAAGATTTCCGGGTCGATTCACTTTACGCCCGGCTGTTGCTACGAAGACGCGGACAACGGCAACAAGTCTGCCGTTCACTGGGATCTGGTGCTGGTTCAGACTCCCGAATACGGCGGTGGAAAAATTTATTTCGACGACGTTCTCATCCGCGAAGACGGACGTTTCGTTCTTGAAGAACTTAAATGTCTTAACCCCGAAAACCTTAAATAAAGATAAATTTTTATTGATTTAGTGCGTTATTTCGCTTGTCAAAAAATTGAAAAACCTGTATTATATATATGGTCGGACAAGTTGCGCAATCCGCGCGTCCGATAGAAGAGAAAGTAAATACTATTTTGGAGGATAGATTATTATGGTAAAAGTTGGTATCAACGGTTTCGGAAGAATCGGTCGTCTTGTCTTCAGGGCAAGTCTTTCCAAGAAAGACCTTGTCGTAGTGGGCGTCAACGATCCGTTCATCGATGTGGCTTACGCTGCATACATGCTTAAATACGACACCATTCACGGTCAGTTTGACGGCACCATCGAGGTGGAAGGCAACGCTTTGGTCGTAAACGGCAAAAAGGTTGTTTTCTTCGCCGAAAAAGATCCCGCAAACATCGATTGGAAGTCCTGCGGAGCCGAATATATAGTGGAGTCCACCGGTGTGTTCTGCACCACCGAGAAGGCAAGCGCACACTTTAACGGCGGCGCCAAGAAAGTCGTTATTTCCGCGCCCGCTAAGGATAAGGAGACCCCGACTTTCGTTTGCGGCGTCAACCTTGACAAATACACCAAGGACATGAAGGTCGTTTCCAACGCTTCCTGCACCACCAACTGCCTTGCGCCTTTGGCTAAGGTCATCAACGATAACTTCGGTATCGTGGAAGGTCTTATGACCACCGTTCACTCCACGACCGCAACCCAGAAGACCGTCGACGGTCCTTCTTCCAAGGACTGGAGAGGTGGCAGAGCGGCAGCCGGCAACATCATTCCTTCTTCGACCGGTGCGGCAAAAGCTTGCGCGCTTGTTATCCCCGAGGTTAAGGGTAAACTTACCGGTATGTCCTTCCGCGTTCCCACTCTGGACGTTTCGGTTGTAGACCTTACCGTTAAACTTGCAAAGCCCGCCACTTACGACGAGATCTGCGAGAAGATCAAGGAAGCCAGCGAGACCACTATGAAGGGTATCCTCGGTTATACCGAAGACGCCGTTGTCTCTTCCGACTTCTATTCCGATCCGCGTACCTCCATTTTCGACAAGACCGCAGGTATCGCTCTTAACGACACCTTCTTCAAACTTGTCAGCTGGTACGACAACGAATGGGGTTACAGCAACAAGGTTCTTGACCTTATTTCCCACATGGCTAAAGTCGACGCTAAGTAATCGCGTTGCAATAATTCGTTAAAATCAGGTTGCACAGTTCCTTTCGGGGGACTGTGCATACTTTTTTATTTTAGGTTAAGGATTTATTATCGGTTTTAAAAATTTTAATGGGAGAAAAATTATGAGACAATATTCCGAAAGATTGTTAAAGGAAATCGCCGGCAAAAAGGTTTTGATTTCGTCGCATCGCGGGCAGGCGGGGACCAACGTAATAGAAAACACCGTTCCCGCATTCAAAAACGCGCTTCTGCACGGCGCAGATATCGTGGAAATGGACGTGGCTA
This sequence comes from uncultured Clostridia bacterium, assembly GCA_944363615.1. Lineage (GTDB taxonomy): Bacteria > Bacillota > Clostridia > Christensenellales > Pumilibacteraceae > UBA10677. Next base: position 18,360 of record CALVUQ010000021.1, read on the forward strand.
AGTCCACGGACGGCAAGTATTTCGTTTTGCACGACGGAAACGAAATGCGCCTTTTGCGTACGGCAAAAAACATAAGATCCATGACTGCCGAAGAAATCGAAAGCCTTGATTATTATAACTATGAAGGCGTCAGATCGGGCGGCAAGGTAAACCGTTTCGAGGACGTTTTATCCGCGCTTAAGGGGAAGTGCCTTATAAACATCGATAGGTGCTGGGACCTGAAATTTGAAGATTTCGGTTATGCCTTAGGGGCCTTCGAAATAATAAAAAAGCTTAATATGGAAGACCAGATTATCTATAAAACCGGCATAAACGAATATTACCTCAGCGAGATGAAAAAACACGACGTCCGTTTAATGTACATGCCGATAGTCAATACTCCCGAAGAGGTTGAAAAAGCGGAAAGCTACGGGCTTAACATAGTCGCGCTGGAAGTGATTTATCCCACGGATGACAATCCCATGGTTTCCGACGAAAATATCGCCAAATGGAAAGACAAGGGGTATCTGTTGTGGACAAACTCCATAAACGTATGGGACGACTTCGTAATTTCGGGCGGACACGATGATATGCACGCGATAAAAGAGGGGACAAAGGTGTGGGACTTCTGCATTGAAAAGGGCTTTGACATTATTCAGACGGACTGGCCCGCCGTACTGAAAAATTATCTCGAAGGAAAGGTAAGATAGCCGCGTGTGTTCCTGTTGCGACAAACGCATACGTTTCGTTTGATTTTTTTGTAAAATTTTGTTAAAATAAGATATCATTTGTTTCGGAGCTTTTTTCATGAACGAATTTCTTTTATCGGTTGCGTCAACCGCAGACATAGGTTCAGGCGTAGCGTTTACCGTCATAGCCGTTCTTCTTACGCTTGCGGTGCTGTTTACCGCGGTATGGCTTTTTGCGCGCTTTATAGGTGCGGAAAAAAGCGTTAACGCCGTTAAATACGTCGTTGCCGCCGTTGCCGCCGGCGTCGTGTTGCGCCTTCTTACTGCGTTTTTCATCGGAGGTTACAGGTTCGATTTTACCGTTTACAACCGAATGATAGACCATTTTATGAGTAACGGCGTTACGAATTATTACTTTAAATTCGGGCCGGAAGTTTACCCGCTGACTTTTTACGTTGTGGCTTTATTCGGCGGCCTTGGCAGAGTATTCGGTATCGCGTCGGATTCGGCGTATATGTCGGTTATGATCAAGATTCCCTTTATCGTCGCCGATGTCGTTACGGCCCTTATTCTTTACAAAATAGGTAAAAAATATATAAATGCGCAGATCGGCGCCACTCTTGCGGGAGTGTTCAGCCTTTGCCCGGTTTTCTTTACGGCTTCGGGTATATGGGGGACTTCGGTTACGCTTCTGCTTCCTTTCCTCGCGGGCAGTTTTTATTGCCTCATCGGGAAAAAGCATTTTGCGGCGATAATGCTTTACGCGCTTTCCATGCTGACGGTTAAGGAAGCGGTTTTTCTTTATCCGCTTTACTTTGTGTATTATCTTTATATTTTCATACGCTCCGTCGTGCGCGTCGCAAAGGAGAAAAAACCTTTCGGCGAGGCTGTTAAGGACGAAAATCTTTCTTTGGCGTATAAAATTCCCGTTTATTTCGTTTGTGCGTTTTTGCTTAAATATCTTGTTTCGTTGCCGCTTATCGCCGTCGATATGAAAGCAAATCCTTTTACGTTTATCTACGAGCTGTATCTGGCGCCGCTGGCACAACTTGATTACTTCAGCTATAACGGCTTAAGCATATTCAACATATTCGGCTACAACGGGGATACGGTAAACATAACTTTCCCAAGCGTGATTTTCACCGTATGTTTTGCTCTGCTTATAACGGGCATAGTTTGTGCGGTCTATTTTTCCAAAAGGAACCGCGCAGTTCTTCCGTTGCTTGCGGCTTACGTCTATTATACGCTTGCGACGTATTTCCTCGACAGCGGCGTGATGAGCATTTTGCCCGTAACGTTTTTATTGCTGCTGTCTTTTGGATACATCAAGGACAGACGCATTCTGCAGGTCTTTTGCGTAACCTCCGTGCTGCTTACCGTAAACGCGCTTGCAGCAATGGTGAACGGCGGATTCATGAATATGCTTCCTGGCTCTTCGTTCGTCGCGCCTTCCTATACGGGATCGCCGCTGATGGAAGCGGGATTTGCCCTCGGGCTTAACATAGCGCTTTCGGTAATATCCGTTGCGGCGCATATATATCTGACGCTGGTTACGTTTGACATTTCCATGAGCAACAACCGCAAACTTTTAAGCGGTCGCGAAGATATCGGATATTCCGAGGGGATAAAAAAGCTGTTTAAGTAGGAGGAAGCGCGTATGCTTGCCAAAATTAACGGTTACGGCCTGCAGGGTATTGAAGGATATGCCGTTCAGCTTGAGATTGATATCAACAACGGGCTTCCCGGTTTTGAAATAGTGGGGCTTGCCGATACCGCCGTCAAGGAATCAAAGGAGCGTGTGCGCAGTGCGATAAAAAACAGCGGATATAAGCTTCCTCCCAAAAAGATAACCGTAAATCTTGCGCCCGCTTCCGTCAGGAAAGAAGGGGCGATGTATGATTTGGGCATTGCGGCGGGCGTCCTTTACGCAACCGAGCAGCTTGTTTGTCCCGACATTTCCGATTATATTTTCATAGGCGAATTGTCCCTTGACGGAAAACTCAGACACGTCCGCGGACTTATGCCCATACTTATTTCCGCCCGCGGCAAAGGGTGCAGAAAAATAATCGTTCCGTCTGCAAATGCAAGCGAGGCAAGTTATATCGACGGAATAGAAGTTTATGCTTTTGAAAAACTTAAGGACGTCGTGGATTTTCTGAGTAAAAGCGTCGAATGTTCTCCGGTTAAAAGCCGTAAAATCATGCTTAACGGCGTGGAAAAATACAAGGAGGACCTTAAGTACGTCAAAGGTCAGTACGTTGCCAAACGGGCTTTGGAAATTGCCGCCGCAGGAGGGCACAACGTTCTTATGATAGGACCGCCGGGCGCGGGTAAAACCATGCTTGCAAAGTGCATTCCTTCGATACTGCCCGACTTTACGGTTTCCGAATCGCTGGAAACAACTAAAATTCACAGCGTTGCGGGGGTTCTGAACGAAGAAGACGGGCTTGTTTTTACCAGACCGTTCCGCTCACCCCATCATACGGTAAGTCGTATCGCGCTTACCGGCGGCGGAGCAAGCGCCAAGCCGGGGGAAATGAGCCTTGCGCACAACGGCGTGCTTTTCCTGGACGAATTGCCCGAGTACCCGAGGTCATGTCTGGAGATTCTTCGTCAGCCACTGGAGGACGGAGTCATTACCGTGTCGCGCGCGGCAAGGACGGTAGTCTATCCCGCGGATTTCATGCTTGTTGCCAGCATGAATCCTTGTCCGTGCGGTTATTACGGCTCTACAACGCATGAATGTTCATGCACGCCCGCGCAGATAGCGAAATATCTTGCGCGCCTGTCGGGGCCGCTTATGGACAGGATAGATTTACATATTTCAGTGGATAACGTCACTTACGACGATCTTTCAAGCGATACATTGGCTGAAAGTTCCGAGGCGGTTCGCAATCGCGTCAACGCCGCCCGAAGGATTCAGCTTGAAAGATTTGCCGATACGGGCGTTTACAGCAACGCCAAAATGAACGCGCTTATGATACGCGAGTACTGTAAACTGGACGACGAAAGCGAAAAACTGTTGCGGCACGCTTTCGAAAAACTTAAACTTTCTGCGCGCGCATATACCAGAATTCTTAAAGTTGCGCGCACTATTGCGGACCTTGAAGGCAGCCGCGATATTGCCGCAAAGCATATTAGCGAGGCGCTTACTTACCGAAGCATGGACAGGGATTATCTTATCTGAATGAAGCCCGTATCCGACAGTAAAATATTGTTCTGGCTGTCGCTTGGCGCAATCACGCCCAGAAAACTGGCCGATCTTATTAGTAAGTTCGATTCTTTAAGCACGCTTTGGAATGATTTTACCGCCGACGGCCGAATAAGGGAATTTCTGGGTGAAAAAGCGTTTTCCAAGCTTTTAAGGTTTCACAGCAACGAGTTTTTGGATTTATGTCTCGATAAACTGCGCGCCGAAGGCATAAACGTAATTACCGCAATCAATCCTTTATTTCCCAAGCTTTTGCTTCAGCCCGAAGTCAACGCTCCTTTGGTGTTGTATTACCAAGGCGACATAAACGTTTTCAAGACCGAATGCGTTGCAGTAGTAGGTACGCGCTCTTGTTCCGCTTACGGCAAAATCATGGCAAAGACGGTTGCAGGCGAGCTTGCCGAAAACGGCGTTACGGTGGTAAGCGGACTTGCTACGGGGATTGACGCTTACGCTCATGCGGCGGCAATCGAAGCAAAAGGCAAAACGATAGCGGTTATGGCGGGAGGGCTTAATAAAATAACTCCCGTTTCAAACATTAAACTTTACGAACGCATTTTGCAAGAAGGCGGTCTTGTCATAAGCGAACATACTCCAAACGCGGAAGCTACGAGATATTCTTTTCCCGAAAGGAACAGGATAATAAGCGGGTTGAGCCGCGGCGTTGCCGTAATAGAAGCCGGCGAAAAGAGCGGCGCGCTTATAACCGCAAGATTCGCCGCCGAGCAGAATCGCGAGGTTTTCTGTGTGCCAGGAAACGTCACTTCAGCCAAAAGCAAAGGTTGCCTCAACTTATTGTATGAAGGCGCCAATCTAATAAGAAACGGCTTAGATATTCTGGAAATCCTTTCGATAAAGCCGTCGCAACAAAAGACAAAACCGAAAATTATTGTTGACAAAGTCGGAAAAAAAGTATATAGTCTTTTGGAAGCGGGCGTAAGAACTCTTGACGGACTGGTCGAAGAAAGCGGAATAAGTCCGACGGAGCTTATGCAGGCTTTACTGGATCTTGAGCTTAACGATTTCGTAGTGCGCGACAGCGCCAACACGTTTTCGGTAAAAAAGCCGGATCTATAGGCCGCAATTAAATTTTTAAGTGGAGACGATAAGTGAAACTCGTAGTAATAGAAGGTGCCGGAAAAGTCAAAACGGTGGAAAAATACCTGGGAAAGGGGTATAAGGTTTTCGCAACTAAAGGCCACATACGCGATTTGCCCGCAAAAACGCTGGCGGTAAACGTGAAAAAGAATTTCGAACCTCGTTACGAAATTCTGCCCGATAAAACTCAGACTGTTAAAGAACTCAAGAATCTGGCTGCCAAAGCGGACGAGATTTATCTGGCGACCGACCCTGACCGCGAAGGCGAAGCCATTTCCTGGCATATTGCTCACGTTTTAGGCTTGAAGGACGACGCGCCCGTGCGCGTGGTATTCAACGAAATTTCCCAAAAAGCGGTGCAAAACGGACTGGCGCACCCGCGGGAAATCAATCTTAATCTGGTGGACGCACAGCAGGCAAGGCGCGTTCTCGACAGGCTTGTCGGGTACAAGCTGTCGCCCGTGCTTTGCAAAAAAATACAAAACAACCTGTCTGCGGGACGGGTTCAGTCGGTTACCTTGCGTCTGATTGTGGAAAGAGAGCGCGAAATCCGCGCGTTCAAGCCCGAAGAATACTGGCCGTTTTATTCGATTGTCCAAAACGGCGATAAAGTAAAGATAAAACTGACGCTTGTCAACAAAAACAAGAAAAAAATAACTCTTAAATCCAAAGAAGAAGTGGACGCTGTCGTCGCCGACCTTGAAGGCAAGGATTACATCGTTTCCAAAGTCAAAAAAACGGTTACCAAGTCGCACGCTCCCGCGCCGTTCATAACAAGTTCCATGCAGCAGGACGCGCTTAACAAACTGGGGATGACGCTTCAGCAGACCTCCGCGTCGGCGCAGGCTCTTTACGAAGGCGTGGAAATCAAAGGCGAAGGAAAAATCGCACTTATAACCTATATAAGAACGGATTCCACGCGTATTTCTCCCGACGCCATAAATGCCGCAAGGGATTTCATATCCGAAAAGTTCGGCAAAGACTATATTCCCGAAAAACCCAATATTTACGCTTCCAAGCAGTCCGCGCAGGACGCTCACGAAGCCATTCGTCCCATCACGCTCACACGTACGCCCGAAAGCCTTAAGGATTCCCTTAACAGGAACCATTACCGCTTGTATAAACTGATTTACGACCGCTTCATGGCAAGTCAGATGAGCGAGGCAAAGTATAACTCCGTATCGGTAGACGTTAACGCAGGCGATTACGGGTTCAGGGTCAACGGAAAGACTTTGCTTTTTAAGGGTTATACCGCGGTTTACAGCAACTACAACGACGAAAACAAGGACGACGAACAAAACGATAACGTAGGGCTTCCCGTCATCAACGAAGGGGAAAAGTTCTCCCTTGTCGAGCACAAGTACGAGCAGAAGTTCACAAAGCCGCCCGCGCGTTATACTGAGGCCAGCCTTGTAAAACTGATGGAAGAAAAGGGCATCGGCCGACCCGCAACTTACGTTCCTACCGTCACGCTTTTAGGGACGCGCAAATACATCGAAAAGGAAGGCAAATTTCTTGTGCCCACAAAACTCGGGGAAGACGTTACCGACATGCTTATAAAGTATTTTCCCGAAATTATGGACGTCAAGTTTACCGCCAACATGGAGGAAAAACTGGACGACATAGAATACGGCGGGAAAGTCTGGCAGAACGTCGTAGGCGATTTTTACGACGGATTCGAGGATAAAATAGCGGCGGCTAACGGCGACAGCTTTTCGCTGAAAGCGGCGGCGGAAGTGTCGGACGTCAAGTGCGACAAGTGCGGCGCCAACATGGTGGTAAGGACGGGTAAGTACGGCAAATTTCTGGCGTGTCCCAATTATCCCAAGTGCAAAAACACAAAGCCTTTGGAGCCTGTCGAAAAAAGCGCGGAGCCGTCTGAAAACGCCGATACGGACTCTTTTTCGCTGAAAAGTCCTCCCTCTGCGCAGGCGGAAAACCAGCCCGAAGCAAGCGGTGAAATTTGCGAAAAATGCGGCAGACCCATGGTTATCAGAAAAGGCAAGTACGGCAATTTTCTTGCTTGCACGGGTTATCCAGAGTGCCGCAACATAAAAAGCCTGAACGCAAAGACCGCCACAAGCGAAACGGGCGATTTCGGGAATTGTCCGCTTTGCGGAAAACCGCTTAAAAAAATCGTCACAAGAAAATCCGTGTTTTACGGCTGTACAGGATATCCCGATTGTTCCTTTACGTCGTTCGATCCCGTCGGAAAAGAAAAATGTCCCAAATGCGGGGCTTACACGGTTATCAAACATCTTAAAAGCGGCGACGTCATAAGGTGTTCAAACAAAGATTGCGACTACAATATGCCGCTTGAAAAGGATAAAAAAGAAATTGAGTGACAGGACGCAGACAGTCAATATAATAGGGGCGGGCCTTGCCGGGTGCGAGGCCGCTTTATATTTATCCGCGGCGGGCGTGCGCGTCAGACTTTTCGAGTGTAAACCCATTGAAAAGTCGCCCGCACATTCTTCCGACGGCTTTGCTGAACTTGTGTGCAGCAATTCTTTAAAAAGCGATTTACTGAGTACTGCTTCGGGACTTCTGAAAAGCGAGCTTCGTTATCTCGGCTGTCGTCTTATTTCGGTTGCGGACTCCGTCAAGGTTCCCGCGGGAAGCGCCCTTGCCGTAGACCGCGAAAAATTCAGCGAGGCGGTCACTGACCTCATAAAACAGAGCGATAATATAGAAATCGTCCATGAAACCGTAACGGACTGGGACGAAGACGAATACACGATTATCGCGACGGGACCGTTAACGCTTTCGGGATTGTCGCAAAGCATTTTTGAAAAATTCGGGGAAGGGTTGCATTTTTATGACGCTGCGGCGCCTATCGTGGACGGCGCAAGCATAGATTATTCCAAGGCGTTTACCGCCGACAGGTACGGCCGCGGGGAAGGCGATTATGTCAACTGTCCCATGGATAAATCCGAGTATGAGGATTTTATCCGTGCGCTTGTTTCCGCCGAATGCGTAATTTTGAAAAACTTTGAAAAGTCCGATGTTTTCGAAGGGTGCATGCCCGTTGAGATCATGGCGAAACGCGGCGCGGATACGCTTCGGTTCGGGCCGTTAAGGCCTGTGGGCTTTTCGGACGCCGCGGGTAAAAGACCTTATGCGGTCGTGCAGTTAAGGCGGGAAAACACGGAAGGCGAGTCCTACAATATTGTGGGATTTCAGACCAATCTTAAATTCAAGGAGCAGGAAAGAGTATTCAGAATGATTCCCGCGCTTCGAAACGCGGAATTTTTGCGTTACGGCGTAATGCACAGAAATACGTTTATAAACGCCCCATTGACGATTAACAGACATTTTCAGACGCTTAAATATCCCAAAACTTTTATCGCGGGACAGCTTTCGGGCGTTGAAGGGTATGTCGAAAGCATTATGAGCGGACTTGTTTCGGCGATGTGCGTTGCCGCGCTTATAAAAGACAGACCGCTGCCGGAGTTTCCTTTGACTACCGTGGTGGGCGCGCTTACAAAGTATCTTGAAACTCCCAACGCCGATTTTCAACCGATGAACGCCAACTTCGGACTGCTTCCTCCTCCCGACGCAAAGATAAGGGATAAAAACGCGAAAAAGCTGTTTTTGTCGGAAAAAAGCCTGAAAGATTTAAAAAACGCCGATTTTTGATTTGATTTATGGACGGCGTTATGTTACAATAAAAAGGTATTTTGCTTTATAATGTTTCCGCTTTCGGTAAAGGCGGATTTCACAAAAACGATACGGAGAATTTTACTTTTATGGAATTGAAAGGTACAACCATAGTGGGCGTCAAACGCAACGGCAAAACCGTTATCGCGGGCGACGGGCAGGTTACGGCAGGACAAAGCGTAATCATGAAGGGTAACGCGGTAAAAGTCCGCAGACTTTATAATGATAAAGTAGTCGTGGGATTTGCCGGGTCCGTTGCCGACGCTTTTACTTTAAGCGAAAAATTTGAGGAAATGCTTAACAAATACAGCGGAAATCTCATGCGCAGCGCAGTGGCTCTTGCGCAACTCTGGCGCGGGGACAGGGCATTACGTCAGCTTGAAGCGATGATGATAGTGGCTGACAGTACCGATATGCTGGTGCTTTCGGGCGTGGGCGACGTGATTCAGCCCGAAAACGGAGTGTGCGCGATAGGCAGCGGCGGAAATTACGCTTTGGCGGCGGCACGCGCGCTTATCAGAAACACTAAGCTAAGCGCGAAATCCATCGCCGTGGAAGCAATGAAGGTTGCAAGCGAAATCTGCGTATTCACCAACGGCAATCTTACGGTAGAGGAGGTTTAAGCTTATTATGGAATTGACTCCCAAGCAAATAGTGGCGGAGCTTGACAGATATATCATCGGACAGGACGACGCAAAGCGCGCCGTCGCCATCGCATTGAGAAACAGATATCGTCGCTCTCAGCTTCCCGACGAAATCAGGGAAGAGATTACGCCCAAGAACATCATAATGCAAGGCCCCACGGGCGTAGGCAAAACGGAAATCGCGCGCAGACTTGCAAAGCTTGTTAAAGCGCCTTTCGTCAAAGTGGAAGCAACTAAGTTTACCGAAGTGGGCTACGTCGGCCGCGACGTGGAATCCATGATCCGCGATCTGGCGGAAGTCGCCATAAGGCTCGTCAAAGACGAGCGCATGGCGTTAATCGAAGAAAGCAGCAGAAAAGTCGCCGAAAAGAAAATAGTCGACGCCATCACCGCGGCACGGAAGAAACGCCTGATCGATTACTCGGAAGAGGCTATCCGCGCGGGCGTGGAAAGCGAGCTTAAGGAAGGCAAACTGGACGGACACATGCTGGAAATCGAGGTTGACGAATCTTCCAAGCCCATGGAAATTATTCCCGGCAGCGGTGCGGAAATAAACCTCGGGGATATATTCGGCTCCATGATGCCCAAGCGCAAGAAAAAGCGTAAGGTTACCGTAAAAGAAGCAATTAAAATATTGACCGACGAAGAAAGCGAAAAGCACATCGATATGGACAGTATTTACGCCGAAGGACTCCGCCGGGCAGAGCAGGACGGTATCATCTTTATAGACGAAATCGATAAAATCGCCAGCGCGGGCGGCGCGGGGAAAAGCGGTCCCGACGTTTCGCGCGAAGGAGTTCAGCGCGATATTCTGCCCATAGTGGAAGGCTGTACGGTTATGACGAAATACGGCGCCATAAAAACGGATTACATTCTGTTTATCGCGTCGGGCGCTTTCCACGTCAGCAGCGTCCACGACCTTATTCCGGAGCTTCAGGGACGTTTCCCCATAAGAGTGGAGCTCAAAAGTCTTACGGCAAAGGACTTCGTCAATATATTCACCGTGCCCGAAAACGCGATTACCCGTCAGTATTGGCACATGTTGCACGTCGATAACGTCAATCTCATATTTACCGAGGATGCGATCGAGGAAATGTCCGAAATAGCCGCGCTTGAAAACGAGTCAGGTGAGGATATAGGTGCAAGAAGGTTGCATACGGTAATGGAAAGTCTGTTGGAGGACCTGAGCTTCAACGCAGGCGGCGACCATCCCATGATCGACGTAACCATAGACAAAAAATACGTTGACGAGCATCTTTCGAAAGAAGTAAGGAAACACGATCTTAAAAAGTATATATTGTAATTTCAAATCAGGACGACGGCGTGCGTTAAAGCAAAAGCGTACGCCTTAGTTACAAATAAATTACTCGTATTACCGGAGCAGTTATGATAAATATACCCAAAGGAACCAAAGACGTATTGCCGCAGGAAAGTTATAAATGGCAGTACGTGGAAAAAAAGGCGCGTGAAGTTTGCCGTCTTTTCAATTTCCGTGAAATACGCACGCCCGTTTTCGAGCATACCGAGCTTTTTACGCGCTCTATCGGCGACGATACGGACGTCGTAAAAAAAGAAATGTACACGTTCTTGGATAAGGGCGGAAGATCCATGACCTTAAAGCCCGAGGGGACGGCACCCGTTGCCCGTTCTTATGTGGAAAACGCGCTTGAGGCATATTCGCTGCCGCTGAAAATGTATTATATTACGCCCGTTTTCCGTTACGAAAATCCTCAGGCGGGAAGGCTGAGGGAACATCATCAGTTCGGCGTGGAGGTTTACGGCGGCGACAACGCATATCTCGATTTTGAAGTTATCGGTCTTGCGCATAAATTTCTGTCCGATCTGGGAGTCACGGGACTTGTGCTTAATCTCAACAGCATCGGCTGTGAAAAATGCCGCGACGGCTACAATAAGGCGCTTAAGGAATATCTTTCTTCGCGTCTTAATGAAATGTGTCCCACTTGCAGGGAGCGTTTCGAGCGCAATCCGCTGCGAATACTCGACTGTAAAGTGGAAGGATGCAGGAAAATAGTTGCCGACGCCCCCAAGATTACCGACTACATCTGCGACGACTGCCGCGCGCACATGGCGGCGCTTGAAAAGTTGCTTAAGGATTACGGTATCGAATACAAAGTCAATCCCAACATCGTGCGCGGACTGGACTACTACACCAAAACGGTTTTCGAATTCGTTACCACCGCGCTGGGCGCTCAGGGTACGGTATGCGGCGGCGGAAGATATAATCACCTTGTGGAATCCGTGGGCGGCAAACCCACACCTTGCGTCGGGTTCGGGCTGGGGCTTGAAAGGCTTCTGATGCTTCTGGACTCGATAGGAATAAACATCGAGGACGACAACAGACCCGATATATTCGTCATAAGTCAGAAACCCGATTATACGGACGAGTGCATAAAAATCGTAAAAGCCTTGCGCGAAAAATCCGTCGCTGCCGAAACCGAATATACGGGAAGAAGTCTTAAAGCACAATTCCGCTATGCCGACAAACTTAACGCGCGTTACGTTGCGGTGATAGGCGAAAGCGAGCTTAATTCGGGCGAAGCGGACATCAAGAATCTTGCCGACGGCACGGCGGAAAAAATCAAAATTGACAAAATAGCAAATTACATTTTGGAGAAACGCAAATGTCAGAGTTTTTAGGACAAATGAAAAGGACTTGCTACTGCGGCGAAGTTAAGGAGTCGCAGGTCGGCAACGTGATGACCGTCATGGGATGGGCGGCGAAAAGAAGAGATTTGGGCGGACTTATTTTCGTTGATTTAAGGGACAGGACGGGTATAGTTCAGGTAGTTTTCGACGCGTCCGTAGCAAGCA
>CALVUQ010000022.1 GCA_944363615.1 uncultured Clostridia bacterium
CCCAGCGCGTTGCCGTGGTAGTCGGTATTGGTCTTGCCCGTGCCGTCGATGCCGCTGATGGTGGGCACAACGCGGTCAACGCCCTTGAAGTGCTCGCTCTTTGCTTCGGCAGCGTACATGTCGAGTATGGTGTCGGCGGTAACCCAGCCGGTGAGAATCTGTTCAAGGCCCAGCGACATACCTCTTATCTTCTGCGCAAAGTTTTCGCCGTCCTGGAAGTAGGTGCCGTAAACGGTCTCTATCGCCCAGTCCTTGTCGGTTTTGCCAGCGTTGTCGGCAAGCCACAGGTCTTTTTCTTCCTTGAGGTACTCGGCGTACTCGGGGTCGATTTTATAGTTGCCGTTGTCGTCTTTTTCAAGCTTGCCCTGGCTGTCTTTAAGAAGCAGCGAGGAATCCTGTCCGTCGTTAAGCATGAAAATCTGCCATACTTCGGTAAATCCCCAGTCCTTGTAGGAATCCTTGTCGGTGTTGTTCCAGTCGGACTCCAGCTCCTTGCGGAACTCGACGGCGACGGTCTCGTAGTCTTTTTCAAGGGCGGTCTTCTCTTCCGCGGTCCAGATATCGTCGGGCTTGTCGTCGCCGCTGATCGTGCTGTCGACGAGTTTTGCGTACTGAATAAGGTCCAGTCTGCGCTGTTTTGCCTGGTCGTAGAACTGATCCTCGAACGCGCTCATGGCGTCGTCGCCGATATCGGAGCTTGCGCGCTGCATACGGTACTGCTCAAGTCCCACTATTTTGGTGGAGTAAATGGTAGCGCTGCCCGTATATGCGGGGTCAAGGTAAACGTAAAGGTTGAACAGTACGTCCTTTATGGTAAGAGGCGTGCCGTCCGAAAACTTGATGCCGTTTTTGATGATGAACTCGTAAACGGTGTTGCTTCCGTCGGAATTGGTGGTGACGCGGTAGTCCTTGACCACGACGGGTTCGTTGTCGCCGCAAACGATGTTACCCTCTTTATCGGAAGAAAGCATGCTTATCTGAGTCATGCCCACGATGGTGGAGTCATACGCGGAAGTTGCGAAAAACGGGTTGAAAACTCCGTCGGGCGTGGAAATACTCATGGAAAGAGGACGCTCCTCGGGGTTATAGGTCTGATTGGTGGGATTGTTGGGATCCTTGGGTTTGCAGCCTATGACCGCGGCCGTCATAACCACGGCAAGCAGACAAGCGATAAGAATCCTGAAAAACGCTTTTGTGCTGTTCATTTTTTTCTTCTCTCCTTTTGTCGATTAGGATTTTTATATATGTATTACAGAGTATGTCGTTCTCTCTGCGGCTCAGGAATGCCTTGTGCATTCCTGAGCCTGTTTTTATATAAAAACAACGTTTTTTTGATTTTTTCGGGTTATAGCAATTTATTCCTCAATAATCTGTATTCCGCTGTAATCGGTGCCCGTAAGATCTACGCCCGCCGGAACAGTATGACTGCAAAAGCCGTAAAGCTCGTACGGTATGCCGCTTGCCACGCTGCCCTTGCGGATGGTACCCGTAACCGTGACGTTTGTGATGGAGGCGCCGTCCTCTATAGTATGTGCAAAAAGCGCCGCCTGATAGGGAACCGAAGTGTTTATGGACGCGTTGAACACCGCCTGCACATCCGCAAAAACAATGTTGCGTATTTCGGCAGTGCTTTTTATCGTAGCGAAAAGACCGAAATTCCTGGTGCTTTTGTTTGCCGTAAAATTGGCTTTGATGCCCGAAACGGTGTGACCGTTGCCCTCGATTTTACCGGCAAAGTTGTAAATAACGCTCCATTCGGTGTCCGTAAAGTCGATGTCCGCGTCCACGTAGACGTTTTGTCCCGCAGCCGCCGCCGATTTGAATCCCGCAGCGTCGGTAACGATGGACCACTCGCCCTCGATGAACTTTGCGTAAACGGTCTTATCCTCGGTGCCGAAAACATAGGGCCAGCCAAAAGGCGTCTGGTAATTTTCGTCGGCATAGTAGCCGTAGAACGTCCAGCCTTCCTTTTTGGGCTGCCAGTAAGAAGAGGGCTGACTGCGCACGTCGTTGGGTTTACCCGTGAAAACGACGTCCTCGTCGCCGCCCGTAATAATAAGCGTGGGGCTTTTGACGAAGTTGGCGTACAGCGTCATGTCGGAATTAACCGTGCCTGAGGAAAAATCCCACTTGGTATCCAGCACGACGCGGTTGTCCTCGCCCACGATGGGATTGCCTTCAGCGTCCAGCTTGGGAAGATACCAGCCCTCGAGGTAATAGCCTATTACTTCCTGTTCTTTGAAAGACTCGTTGTAGCCGGGCTGAATAGCCACTTTGCCGCCGTCTTTTACGCCGAGGTACTGATCGGGGCAGTTTGCCTCCAGGTTTCCGACGTTGTAATTGAAAGTAACAAGAAAATCGTAGGGCTTGTTTTCCGCGGAGTCGCTGCATGCCGAAAGCGTGAACATGAGGATCAGCGCAAGCGCCGCCGCCGTTATTAACTTTTTGATTGCAAGTTTCAACTTTTCTTTTATCCTTTCGTTAGGGTTTTGCTTAATCTCCCTGAGTTTAAAAGACGGAGAAAGGTGAAGCACCTTTGCCCCGTCGCAAACTATATCCGACTATATTATAAAACGTCGGGACGGGTTTTGTCAAGAAAATACTGTTTTTTTCGACAATTCAGTCAAATAAAGAAAATGGGTGTTTTTCGCGCAATTTTTGCCTAAAAAGGCTTTTCAGGCGCCTTTTTTACGGTTTACCGCCAAAATTTTCTTATTTTTTTCTGCGGCGTTTTACGATGATCACGACCGCAACCGCTATGGCCGCAACCACGACTACGGCGCCCGCTACTATGCCGGCAATGGCTCCTCCGCCCAGTCCCGAAGGCGTTTCGGGCTGCTGAGTTCCCTGGTCGCCGCCGGGGGTCTGGCCTCCGTCGTCGCCGCCCGGGTTTTCAGCCGCCGCCTGAACGTCGATATAGATGACGCAGGTCTTGCCGCCGAAACTTACGGTAACTTCGCCGTCGCCCTCGTTAAGAACGGTCTTGTCGATATCGTAATCGGACAGAATAATCTCCGAAAGGTCGTCGTAAACCGCCTTGATAATCATACCTGCGGGATCGAAGCTTTCACCCGCGACGTAGTTGATTTTGTCGGGACGCTGAACCATGACAAGCGAAGTCATGACCGCGTCTATACCCAAAGCGGATTTAACGGAGCGCACCGCCTCTTCCGCGTTGTAAAGGTTGTCGCTGTTTTCGATAAGCGCCGCCTGCGCGGGGTCGGTGACAAGGTTAAACTGCTTTCTTGCGGGCTGGATAGTGTTAACGCTGAGCTCGGTGATCTCGGTCTTCTTCTGCTCGTCGGAGATATCGGACGAGAGAATCGCGTTGATTTCGCTGGCGGAGGGAAGCGCGGCAATCATGTCGATTGCGGTCTTGGTCGTGCGGTCGGCGGCGTAAGCGGTGTAATTTTCGGTGGTGAAGAAGCCTTTCCAGATGACCGTATCGTAGCCTTTGCCGTTTACGGGCCGCGTAATGGTAAGTCCGAAGTCGGGCGCCTCATAGAAGACGCTTAAGGTGGCAAGGTACTTTGCCTCCGTCACGCGCGCCACGTAATCCTTGAAGTTGGCGTAGAACACGTTTGCGGTATGGGGTATGTAGTCGGTGGTGCCGGAATCGGTAAACGCATTGATAAGCGTCTGGTCGGTAAGCGTAGCGGGATCGACGTAAGTGGATTCGAGTACGGGCGCCTCCACGCTTTCGAAGACGTAATCGGTGACGGAGCTGTCGAAGAACGCATAGGAGCCTATCGCGTACACCGTATAGGGCATTTCTATATGCTTAAGATTGACGCTGCCCTCGAACGCGCTGTCGCCGATGCGCACCGTGCCGTCCGCCACGCGGTAAGAAGTATCCGCTTTGCCCGCGGGATACTGCTCCAGCCTGAGCCCGGAAGCGGCGCGGGAGTACAGCACTCCGTCGATGGAAGTGAACACGGGGTTACCCTCCTCCACGTTGATGGCGGTAAGAGTGGGTATGTCGGAGAACGCGCCGATGCCGAAGCGGGCGGTCTTTTTACCCGTCATGAGTTCGGGATCTCCGTTGTCGCCGATGCGGTACCAGCTGTCGTCGTAAGTGAGCTGCGAAAGAGTGTCGGGCAAAGTAACCTCGGTAAGCGCGGTGGAAGCAAAGGCATATTTGCCAAGCTTGTCAAGCTTATCGAAGGTGACGGAAGTAAGTCCGCTGCCGTAGAAGGCATACTCTCCGATTTCGGTTGCGGAAGTAAGGTCCAAAGATGTAAGGCTTTCCGCGCCGTAGAACGCGTAATCGCCCACGGTCGTCGCCTTGGAAAGATTCAGTCCCGCAAGCTTAGCGTCGCCGCTGAAGGCGTAAGCGCCCACTTTTTCCACTCCCGTAAGATTGAGAGAAGTCAGATTTACGGCGCCGTAGAAGGCGAAGTCGCCCACGGTTTTAACGCTGTCGGGAAGAGAAACGGAAGTAAGCGCCGTCCTTACGGAGTTGATCGCGCCGAAGGCGTAATTGCCCACGACAAGCGTGCCTTCGCCGAAGGTTACGGACTCGATACGTGGGCTGTTTTCGAACACGCCGTCGCCCATTTCGGTCACGCCGCCCAGCGTTACGGAAGTAAGCGTGGCGATGCCCGCGAAAGCTCCTTCTCCCAGCGTGCTTACTTTACCGAAGTTTACGGTCGTAAGTTTGGTGGAAGAGAAAGTTTCCTTTCCGATGTTTACGAGGTTATCCGCGGTGACGGAGGAAAGTCCGCTGCCGCTGAAGGCGTAGTCGCCCGCGCTTGTAACGCCCTTAAGGTCGATTCCGGTAAGCGCCGTGCAGTTCTGGAACGCGTAGGCGGGCAACGAAGCGAGATTGCCGAGGTCTACGGAAGTGAGATTCTTGCAGTTTTTGAAAGCACCTTCCCCGATGACGATTCCGTCGGGAAGTACAAGCGAGGTAAGTCCGCTGCCGCTGAAGGCGTAAGCGCCCACCTCGGTAATGCCGGTAAGATCCACGGAAGTAAGTCCGCTTATGCCGCTGAAAGCGCCGTCGCCGATTGCGGTGACGCCCTGAGGCAGAGTGAGGCTTCCTTCATATCCTACGGGCACCAGCTCCAGCACGGTCTTGTCTTTGTTGTAAAGCAAGCCGCCTTCCGACGAATAGTAGGGATTGCCGTCGGGCGCCGTGAAGGAAGTCAGAAGCGAGCAGCCCGCAAAAGGCGAATCCTTGCTTTTGTCGATAAACGTGTTTTCGGAAAGAGTAACGCTGGTAAGCGACGCGCAGTAGCCGAACGCATAGGAACCGACGGGATAATTGCCCGCGGGCAAGGTAAGCGAGGTTATAGCCGTGCCGTAGAAAGCGTAGTCGCCGATATACTGGAGGTTATCGGAAGAGAAAGTCAGATTTTCAAGCGAGGAGCAGCCCTGGAACGCGCCGTTTTCCACTCTTGCGGCCTTTATGTCGAAAGAGGGAAGCGAGGTGCAGCCCATGAACATATACTCGCCGATTACGGTGTTTGCGTCCGTCGTGACGGAAGTAAGCGACGTGCAGTTCTGGAACACGAAGCTGCCCGCGACCCTGAGTCCGCTTAAATCGATGCTTTCAAGCGCGCTGCAGCCGCGGAAAGCGTAGTCGTAAGCGGTGGTAAGACGCTGCTGATTCTCGATCTCGGTAAGCGAGCGGCAACCGTCGAAGGCGTATTTGCCCACGGTAATCGCGCCCGTACTCTGAGCGTTGTTCACCTTGTCGGTAAACTTTTGCAGCACAATTTTTTCAAGGCTGACGCAGCCCGCGAAAGCCTTTTCGCCAATTATGGTACATTCGGAAGGAATAACCACTTCGCGAAGATTTGTACAGCCCGAAAACGCCTCTTCGGGGATTTCGGTAAGCGTGGTGGGAAGCACCACTCTCGTAATGGTCGTGTTGTTCCTGAAGCAATCCTTGTCGAGATAAATTACGTTAAGGTCGTCGGGTATTATTACCTCCGGTCCGCCGTAATAGTCGTACAGATAATAGCTGTTGACGTAGAAATCTTCGCCCACGGTGACCATCAGGGACTTCGAAAGGCTTATGCCGCCCGCAGTCGCCGTGACGGTGACGTAAGTGCTGCCCTTTTTGTGCGAGGTAAGCACGCCCGCGCCGGTTACGCTTGCAACGGCGGGGTTGCGGCTTTCGAACTTGTAGCTTACGCCCGTAAGGTACCACGGCTCCACCGACACCTTGGAACGCAGGTTTACGGTGGTGTTGGGGTTAAGCTCCAGCACTCCGCCGCTCACGTCGGCAAGAAAGTCGTCGGCATTGAGAATGGGTTCTATTCTGATGGATTCGGGTACGGGAGACTCTTTCGCCGTGCCGGAAACGTTGATTTCGATTTTAGCCTTTACTTTTTCGGGAGTGGCTCCGCTTGAATCGGCGGAAGCGTAAAGCGTTGCGGTGGTCGAACCCGCGTTGGCGCCGAAGAACTCGTTCTGATAGCCGCGCACGATGCTTTGACGGTCGATCTTCCAGTACATTCCGCCCGCCTCGGTAGACTCGGGAAGCGCGTTCATCGCGACTTTGTAACTTTCGTTGGGCGCGATGTTGAGGGTATAGACGTTGTAAGAAACGTCGGTGCCTTCCACGTTTTCGGTAACGGTTTCCTTAAAGGAAAGCTTGTCGTCGGTAGTAAGCTCCACCGCGTCGGGGAAGGTAATGGCGCCCGCGGCGTTGACACGGTAAACGGTCTGGTTCATCGCGTAGTCGTCCACGGCGATGTAGAGATTTCCCGTCGTGGCGTATTCGTCGTAGTAGTCGGTTATCTCGAAGGATACCGTGGTCGTGGAGCCCTTCTGCGAGTAAACGGGTACGGGATATTCGGTCAGAAGCGTCAGATAGTTACCCGTGTTGGTGCTTTTTACGTAGCAGGGAAGCACCGCCTGAGCGTAATGGTTGTCATACACATCCACGTCCATGTAAATGCGGTACTTGACTTCCTTGTTTTCGGTATACGGCTCGAAACGCACGCGGTAATCGGTGATAACGGGCGCCTCGTAGTCCACGGTAAAGTCGAACGTGAAGGAATTCCTGTCGGGCTTCTCCCCTCCCTCGTAATCGAGAGTACCGGTCATCGTGACCGTATAGGAAGAATTGTTGTTAAGCTCGTAGAACAGCGGGTCGATTTCCAGCATGACGGGGGAACCGAGATTTGAGCCGCCCCCGGCGTAAGCTTTTCTTACGTTGTATTCGGTTTTGTCGTAAATAAGCTCGCCCGTGGCACTGTCGGTAATTTTGATATCCATCGTCTTGGCGCCGCGCAGCAGTCCCGCGTAAACCATATACAATTCGTACAAAGTACGGTTGCCCTCCTCGTCGTAGGCGGAGATTGCGGCGTGCTCGTCGGAGGCGGGAATTTCCGTATCGAAGTCGGACATTTCGTAAAGGTAGTTGCCGAGAGCTATTATATACTGATCGTCGTCGTAAAGGCCCAAAGGTCTTGTGGGCGCGTTGGAGGCCTTTAACTTGTCATCTTCCTCGATGGAGGTATCCGCCTCAGATTCGGCGATTTCATACATGCTGTAGTCGAAAAGCGGGCCGTCCGTCCAGTCGCCGTAGAACGCGAGGAAAGGAATACCGATGTCTTCCGACGCGGTACCCTTGTCGAGACGGATGAATCCTTCGACGTACATGCCGTTTTTGAAACTGTTTTCTATATAGGCTTTTCCGTCCGCGCCCAAAGTGATTCTGACGCTGACTTCCACGCTGCCCGACGCGGGAACGGTTATGATGCCGCCCTCGGCAACCGCCGCGCCGTCCGCCTTGAACTCGATTACGCTGTCGGCAAGCATGTAAGCTTTTTCGGCAACGGTCTTGTTGTCGGAGGCAAGCGTCTCGGTCATGACGTAGGCTTTGGGCGAATAGGTTATGGGCTGGTCCTTCATGTTGCGGACGGTAAACTTCATTTCGTAAACGCCCGTGCGCGCTTTGTCGTCGCCCAGCTCCAGCTTGGTCTTGTCAAGCACGTTGCCGTCTTTGCCCGAAACGGTGATGTAGCCGTCCGTGTTGATCGCCTCTTTGATGCCCGCAAGGCCGGCGCCCTGTTTTCTGGGCGAATAGGGGTTGCCCTCCTCGTTGAGCGCCATGGTAGCGGTGCTCATAAGCAGCTGATTGACTTTTGCGTTAAGCGCCTTGCCCGCAAGGCCTTCGGTGGTTTCGACGTGCTGACGAAGCAGCGCAACCGCGCCCGACATGTTGGGGGCAGCCATACTGGTGCCGCTGTACTCGTCGTAGCCGCCGGGCACCGCGCTGGTGATTTCACCGCCGTGAGCGGTGATTTCGGGTTTCAGTTTAAGGTCGGGCGTGGGGCCCCAGCTGGAAAAGTCGGACATGAAGGGACCCGCCGTATAATCGCGCGAGAACGTAACTTTGCCCGTGCCGCGCGGAGAGTTGCTGTTTGCCGCGGTTTCCATGAGTTTTCCGGCGTCCATGCCTATGGAGCAGGTGGGAACGGGGTTTTCCACTTCGCCCAGCGACATTCTTATCGTGCCGGAAAGGTTGTTGTAGATTATGACGCCGATTGCACCCGCGCTCATCGCGTACTGGACTTTTTCCTCGAACGTGATGTCGCCGCGCTGAACAAGCGCGATACTGGGGCTGCGTCTTAAGTTGTTGCGCACCGTGGTGGTGTAGTTGGACTGTCTGCCCACGCCGCCTACAAGGACGTACTGAAGCGTAAGCGAGCCGTCGGGATTCAATGCCACGCCGTTTGCCGCCGCCGCATCGAAAATTCCGCCGACGAAATCCAGCTCGTTGCCGTTGGCGTCGGAAGCCTCGGTGATGAAAGCTACCGTACCCTCCCCGCCGGCGTCGGCGTTAGCCATTATGTAAGGGGACTTCTGACCGTTGATGGAGGCCACGGACAATGCCGCGGAGTATGTGGAAGGAGAACCTACCGTGCCGCTGTCGGGGTCGGTGGCAAGGTTGGTGCCGTTGCCGCCGCCGAAGCCCGCGCTGTAATCGTTGCTGGCCGCGACGACAAGGCTGATGCCCGCTTCCTCAACCTTATTATATATACCGGTAAGGTAAGCGTCGCTCTCGTCGTCCGAAAAGCCCGCGCTGGAGCCCAGACTCATGTTGATGACGTCCACACCCAAAGCCACGCAGTCGTTTATGGCGGCAAGAATATCTATAGTGTCCGCGCCGCCCAGCATCTCGCTGTCGGGGTCGTCGGTAAACACTTTCATTATGGCAAGCTGCGCCTCGGGCGCAACGCCTATGAAACGCTCGTCGGTTTGGGCGTTGACAACTTTGCTGTCATCTTTGCCCGCGACAATGCCCGCAACGTGCGTGCCGTGAGTGGAATAGGACGGATAAACGTCGGGATCGTCGTCGGCGTAGTCGAACGCGTAAGGAACTTTGGCGTTATAATACACCTGGTCGACGGTGGTGTCGGGCGCAAGTGAGTTTTTGGCCATGGTGGAGCCGAATCTGGATTCGACGTACTCCTTGTCCCAGATGTCGTCGCCCGCTTCGGGCATTGTGGAAAACGCGGGGTGCGAATAATCAAGACCCGTGTCGAGAATGGCGACTACCATGCCGCGGCCCTTATAGGAAATACCCGTGGTATCGTAAATGCCCGTGGTGTAAACGTTGGCGTTGTTGGTAACCGCCACCATGTCGGGCACGTCATAGGATTCGGAATAGTACACGCCTTTCACGTTGTTGACGGCGCGCACCTTGGCGAGGTCCTCGTTTTTGATTTTAATCGCCACGCCGTTGTTGAGCGCGGTGTAGGAATATTTATATTCGTACTCGATGCCCTTTTTGTCGAGAGCGTCGAGGAATCTCTGATGAGAAGCCAGCATCGCCGAAGATTTTTTGTTTGCGGCGTAGGTGTCGGCGTAATCGGTGAAGGAAAGATCGGTGTCGGTGTCAAGATATGTATCCATGATGCTGTCGCCGCCCAGCTCCACAATCACCCAGCGCTCGGACTTCGGGGAAAAAACGTTTTCCTGTACGACGTCGTCGTTATAGTATTGCGCGCGCAATCCGTCGACGTCCACGGTGCCCGTAACGTCGGTAAGGCCGGCTGCTACCGCCGCCTCGACGCGCTGATTAGACTCCGCCGCGGGAGAAAAGGCGTCCGTAAAAGTGACGGCCAAGGTAAACGCCATTAAAAGCGCAATAACCTGAGCAAAACGTCTTTTTGCTTTTATTTTCATAAGTACCTCCAATAAAGTCCACATAAAGAGTAGCAGAAACCCTTGTCATCTCCTTCGATGGCAAAGCACATAAATACTATCATAAAGAAAGCGATTTTGCAAGTTTTTTGCCCGTTTTTTCGATATTTGTAAAAATTTTCACAAAACGAAAACAATTTTTGCGTTTTTTATTGCATTTTTATGCATAGGCAAAAACGGCGAAAACAGGGGTTTTTTTAATAAAAAAAGCTGTTTTTGCAATAAAGAAATGCTTTAACCGCCATCTGAGGCTGCATAAAAGAATTTTTATGCTTTTTTATAAAATCTCCCCGCCGCGGCAAAAAAAGCGGTTATTTTCGTCCTGCAAACAAAATTTACCTAAGGTTACCATAGCCTTTTACGCGCATAAATATACGTCTTTGACAGGATAATAATCGTAAGTAATTCAGGAGAAAACCGCATTTATGGCGTCGATAAACCCGTTTGAAATCAAAAAGGAAAAAACAGAAGACGACTTTGCGCCGCTGGGCGAATTATGGTACAGGCCTTATACCGCGGACGGAAGCAATCCCTGTTCCGCGCTGAGGGTGTTGCTTGCGTGCTGTACGGAATCCGCTTCCGTGTTTTTAAAGCACGACCTGGTCGCGCGTTGTGCCGCCGCCGACTTAAAGCGGGAAATCGCGCTTTTAGCCAGGGCGGAACAGTTTCAGCAAGAGGGTCTGTCGCTTTTTTGCCGCGAAAAGCCCGCCGCGCTTTTTTACGCCCTTTTTTACGAGCAGCTTAACGAGGAGCTGACCGCCGCCGTCGCGCAGAAGGAAACGGACGAATACGTCAAAGCGGCGTTTGATTTTGCCCTTGCCGAAGACTGCGACCACCTGTACAGATTCTCCTGTCTTATAAAAGCGGAAAGCGACGCCGACGCTAAGGAAATAACCGGCGGGATAACGGAAATCATGCCCGGAAGACCCTCGATAAGTCAGCACCGCTACCCTTTCGACGACGTAAGGCGATTTGTCCCCTTTGCGCTGTCGGGCGTAAAGACGTGGATTCACCTGTTTGCAGTCGCCGCCGTAAAACGCCGTACGCTTGACTTTTACACGAACGCGGGATATCTTTGCCGCTCGGAGACGGCAAGAAGACTGTTTGCGGAAATCGCCCTGACGGAAGAACAGCACCTTATGCAATACGACTCGCTTTCCGACCCGTCCCTGAGCGTTACGGAAAAACTGGTTTTATGCGAATATGCCGAATGTTATCTTTACTACTCGGCTTACGCGGAGGAAACGGACGAAAAGATAAAACAGCTGTGGGAAAAAAGGTTTTTAAGAGAAGCGGCGCATCTTCAGAAAGCCGCCCAACTGCTGAAAACTTTCGAAAACAAGGATTATAAGGCGCTGATTCCGCAGGAAAACTTTCCCGACCCGCTGTCGCTGAACGATTTTGCGGAAAAAAACAAGCCGTATATAAGAAAAGTGCTTAAAGAGACGATCGACCTGACCGCCGTACTGGAAGATTACGCGAAAGCGGACGAAATTCCTCAGAACTATGCGTTTTTCAAATATAACGGCAAAGTTACGCGCCCGACGGAAAAAGTCGCCAGCCATTCGGTAGCGGAAAAGCTGATTGAGCGCGACGGAAAAGACTACCGTTTTGAAGAATCCCCCCATCCAGTGCCCGAAATGAGAGACCGCACCCGCGACAACACCCGAGCGGGCAGATAACCCCCACGCGCAATATTTAAATACCGCGCAATACTTTTAAAAAAACTGAACCGCAATTTTATCGTGCGATTATATAAATCCGCATATAGATAAGCCGCAATGACGTAAAAAAACCGTAAAGGCCGATTGCAATGCTTATCGATAAGACGCAACCTCCGCCCATAAAAGCAATGTTTCAAAAAAACGCGACAGGACAAAACGTATGCTTCTCGATATGCCGTGCGCGGCCAATAAAAAGCGGTGAATTGCACTGTCTTAAAAAAACGTCGGAACCGGCCGCCAGGAACGCCGCATGAAACCGCCCGCATAAAAACCGCCGCATTATTCATTGTTTTACGGCGCAAAAGCCGCATTATACGGGCTGAATACGCAAAAACCGAATACATTTTGCCAAAAGAATACCCGAAAAAAGCAAAAAAACCGCCTTTTCAACCGATTGGGTTAGTAAGGCGGTTTTCAGTTTTTTAAAAATAATTCAAGCGCACCAGAAATTTGCGCAAAGCGGCGGTTTATTGCCTTTTGTACGCTTTTTTTGCCCTGACGGGTTTTCTTGCGACGGACGAAAAAGCTTTATCTAAGCGGGCAAGCGCTTTTTCGTTAAACAGTTCGGGCTTATTGAGATAAAGCCACCTGACTGCGTCGCGGACGGATTCCTCGGGGGAACGCGGGGAAAAATTCAGCTCTTTCGTCGCCTTTTCGTGAGAGAATTCGTGCGGAGCAGAAAGAGTGTACAGCGAATATTTGGTGAAAAGCGGTTTTCTGCCGCTAAGCCGCGCAAACAGCTCCATGGGGAAGGCGAAAAGCCGTACGAACCACATGGCTATTTTGGGGGCGTGTTTCTTCTCCCCCGTTACGGAGCGGACCATATCGTAAATTCTGTCGACGGTGACCGACTCTCCCGACAGGATGTAGCCTTCGCCCGTTCTGCCCTTTTCGGCGGCGGCAATCACGCCGTCCGCCACGTCGCGCACGTCCACAAAATCGTATCCGCCTTTCAGCGATACCTTTATCTTGCGGTTGATTATCTCCACAAACAGTTCGCCCATTTCGGACAGACGGTAATCCTCCGGCCCGATGATGCCCGAAGGATATACGACCACGCCGTTAAGTCCGCGTTTAATCGCGTCGAAAACCGCTTTCGTCGCCAAGGTTTTGCTTTTTGCGTAGTCGCCCACTATTTTATCGGGTTCGAAAGTAAGGGGCTCGGTCATTTTAACGCCTTTGACGGGAACGATCGCATGGACCGAACTTGTGAACACGAACCGCGCCGCGCCTTTTTTAAGCGCAGCCTCCGCGACGTTTTTTGTGCCCTGAACGTTGACCTCGTAAACGCGGTCTTTGTTTCCGCCGCCGATGTCTATGATTCCCGCAAGGTGAAAAACCGTGCTGTCTTTTTCCATGAAGGAATCGACGAATCGGCGGTCGGTTATGTCGCCGCGCACGATTTCCACGTTTTCCGCGCCCTCGAAAACGGCGCTTTCGCCGGGAAGAAGAACGGCTTTGACGAAAGCGTCTTTTTTAAGCATGAGTTTTTCGACAAGGTTGACGCCCAGGTGCCCTGCCGCGCCGGTAACTATATATTTCATTGTAATACCGCCTCCTTTTTTCATGGTATGTAGAAAAGCGGTATGTTTTTACGGAAATTTTTTCAGTCCTTGCAATGCATGTGCTTCTGGAAATTGTCTATCAGCTTTTTCTGCTGGTCGGTAGCGTCAAGTCCTTCGATATGCTCGTCGCGCATGACCTCCACCGTGCGGTTGAGAATGCGCATGAGTTCCTCTGCGTCTTTTCTGCCGATTTTATCGATGAAACTGCGGAGAAAAGCGTTAGTGGAAGCAAGCTTTTCGTCGATGTAGTTTTTGCCCTTTTCGGTAATGCGAACGTCGACTTTGCGCCTGTCGCCGTCGACTTTTTCCAGCCTTACCATATCCTTGCGCGTAAGGCTGTTGATGATGGCGGTAATCCTGCCCTTGGTGACGCCCAGCTCCTCGCTTAACTGCGAAGGAGTGGCGGGTTTGTCGCCATAATCCTTGATTATGAACAGGAAAGCGGTTTCACCCTCCAGAAAAGCGGACAGATCCCTGACCGACGGAAGCGAAACCAGATTTTTAAGAGTGTTGCAAAAGTTTTTGGTAAGTATTTCCATTGTAAGTCCTCCTTTGACTTTGGTTGCCGTCCCGCTGTCTATACCGTAAAAAACATACCCTTACACTTACGATTATATCCGTATTGACGTATAAGTCAATAGGTAATCCCTTTTTTTCATCGACTTTTCACAGTGTGTATGATTTTTACGCATTTTTTGCGGAAAACGGCCTTTCAGTTTGCCCTTATTTTATATTTTAAGGGCTTTTTTTAGATATATTTACGCGGTTAATCTTCCACGGTCACTTTTATTCCTGCTGTCGCGGTGGCAGTAACCCTGCCTTTTTCCACCTTGACGCGCACCGTTCCTTTGCCCACGGGGACAACCCCTTCCATGTCGCCGAACGCGGCGTAAGGCTTTACGGTGACTTCCTTTCCGCCCGCCGACGTTATTCTTACGCCCAGAATCCGCGTGACCAGATAGTCTATCACGCCCGAGCTCCATGCGTGGCACAGCGAGTGACGGAACCCTATATAACAGTGTTTGCCGAAGTCGCCGTGAATGTCTTTTTCGCCCGGTTCCGGCAGTCGGTCCACGGGCGCCGCGCCCTTCGTCCAGTCGACGTCGAAGTCCTCCCAGAAAGAAGTCGCGCCCATTTCCAGCATGGCACCGTAGTAATCCTCCATCATTTTTGCCGCCGCCGCGGGAGAAGCGTAATCGTGCGCCGCCTTAAGTACAGCCCAGCTCATGAAAGTGCTCATGCCCCGCGCTCCTCCGCTTGTGAGAAGCCCGGGATCCGCGTCAAACCCGGCAAGCAGACTCAGCGCGACCGCCTGCTTTTTGTCCTTGGGCTTAACTGAAGCGCGCTTCAGCTTTCCCATTACGCTTTCGGTATGCGGGCATACGTAACCGTCAAGCCTGAAAAGTCTGTCCGCAGCGCGCATTGCAAGCATGGCAATCGCTCTGACGCCCGGGACCTCGTCGGGAAGGTCGTGCGACGGCCAGTCGAGGAAAATGCCGGGCGTAGCCACTTCGCCTTCTTCGGTGACGTAACCGTCGAACTGTGCCGTCAGTTTTTTGAGGTAATCGGCGTTGTCGGTAAAGTAAGCGTCCGTATCGCCCGTGCGGTAAACGTATTCGTCAAGGCACATGATCCACCACAGCGAGTAAACGGGCATGGTGTTCATCCATTCGGGAAGCGGGGTCGAGCGCCGCGAAAAATCTATGGCGCGCCTGATGTAATCCGCCTGTCCGTAAAGATCCAGTCCCGCAAGCACTTCCGGGTACATGTCCCCCACCCATACAAGCCTGTCGCGTTTTATCCCGTCCCACAGCATACCGTTCTGAATACAAAGGGTAAGCGTACGGGCAGCGGTTTCGTAAATGCGGTTTACCGTGTCGTTTTCGCATCTGAAAAAGCCGTCGCGGCGGTAATTCGCATGCGTGTATACCGCGACAATGCTTTTAATCTCCACATCCTTTTCCAAAGCGTCCAATCTTACGAATCTGAAACCCGACTGGAAATACTCCTGGTCGGAAAGAATGGTCAGGAAAAATTCGGCGTCGCGGACCGCGTGATCGTTGCAGCCCGCGCACTTTTCCGCGGACTCGATTTTTATGCCGTCGTCCGTCGCAAGCTTTTCCGTGCCCACGGCGCAGGAAAATGTTTCGCTTACGCTTTCGCCCAGCCTTAAACGCACCCGCCCGTTTGCCTCCGACGCGAGTATGCGCACTCCGCCCGAAAGCTCCTGCCCGAAATCCAGCACCACGTAACCGCCTTTTTTTATCACGGTCAGGTCCTTTTCGTTAAGGGCAAGTTGCAGGTCCTTCTGTTTAAGCAGCGACAGGGGATTGTCCGCCCTGTGGCTTAGGACCACCCTTACTGGAAAAACGTACTCCTTAATCATGTCGGGTACGCTTTTCTGAATTATTGCTTCCTTCATACATCCTCCCAATATCGTTTTTTTATCGCGCGGGGGTCGGAATTTTTCGCGAGGATGAAATCCGGTCCGATAAAGCCGTCGCTTTCTTTCCTGTCCCGATTGTTTTTATGATTTTTTCTTTTTCGTCCGTATTGTCCCGCAGCGGTTTTACGCTTAAGGTCGGAAATACTCGCCCCGATTAACCGCCTTACCCTTTTCGACAAAGCGGTCGGATTGCCTTATTTTACGCTTTAACTTTAAAAGGCAAAAGACAAAGCGTTTTTCATTTATAAAGTCCTTGCCCGAAATAATTTTAGCGCCCGATGCTGAGCCTTATCGCTCTTTAACGGAATTGCTTTTAAGGAATAAGAACCGCGCGCTTGCCGGGATTTTCGACGAGTCCAAAAAGCTTGCGGACAGACAAAAAAGCGTTTCCGACCGCAATTTTTACGCTTTGAAAGTCAAAGCGTAAATCCCGTTTTATAAGCAAGCTTTCAGGAAATATTATTTCAGTCGGATTGCTTGTCCGCGCTTTGGTCCGTCTTTCCTTCCGCCGCGCTGCGCAACAACTCGCGAATGTCTTTGAGAATGTCTTCCTGCGTTTCGGCATTTGCCTTTTCCGCTTTTTCGCGTTCGGCTTTTGCTTTAGCTTCCTCGTCGCGCTTGTCGGCAAGAGCCTTGATTTCCTTTTTGCTCAGCCCTTTAACGCGCATTTTCAGATATTCGGATTTTTCAAAGCCGTAAAACCGCGCGTTTGCCGAATCGCGGACTTTGTTTATCGTCCGCACCACCGCAAAAAGAATAAACGCCACAATCAGAAAGTTGATGACGGCCGTAATAAACGCGCCCCAGTCGATGTAAATGGAGTTTGTCATATCCACGGCGCCCGTTTCGTCCCTGACTTCCTTAAGCATGGTTACCGCCGAGGCAAGCCCGTCGCCCGTGCCTGAAAGCACCCAGTTGACAAGCGGCTGAAACACCTGCTTTGTAAGCGCGGTTACGATGGCGGTAAAAGCGCTGCCCACGATTACGCCTACGGCCATGTCTATGACGTTGCCGCGGGTGATAAAGGCTTTAAACTCGCTGAAAAACTTTTTCATTGTTTATCCCCCAAAAAGGACAGTACGTATATTTTAATTCTTTTCTTAACTAAAGGCAAGCGAATAAGACAAACAAAATATAACAGTTTTTTTGCGCGAAATTAACTTTCAAAAGCGAAAATCCGTCGAAAAACCGACAAAGTCGGTGATTTTTTTGAAATAAACCGAACTTTTTTGTCACCGCAACGCACTTTTAAGAAAAATCCGCCGCAAAACAATTTTTGTTTTTTTCGGCGGCAGAGGCAAGAGAAAACGGATTTTCACCCGATCGGCTGAATTTCAGGACGGAAAAAAAGGCGCGGAATTTTCAGTCCGTCCTTTTTGCTTGCGGCATTTTTTTATCCCCTTAAAACACGGACTTATAAGGATTTATAATCGGTTTTTGCGTTAAATTCCGACTGCGCCGAAGCGACCGAAACGCGGAATTTGTCCGTAATAAAACCCGCGTCCGAAGTATCGGAAACAATATCGGATATTTTAACCGATATTCTCCGCCCGACAAGCGCCGAATAAATAATTTAAAAATGAATACTCGCAGAAAAAAACGAGCAAACGATAAAGAAAGCAGCAGATGAAAATAATTGCACACGAAATAAAAAAAGCCCGTTTAAGAACAGAAAAACGGGTTTTTTTATCCGTCCGAAAGCCGATCGGCTGAAATTTAATTTTGTCGCCGATAAGCTTTAACCTTATCGGGCGGCGGATTTTTAACGCATGAACGGACTTCAGGCGATGGCTATCCTGGGCATGAAAAGCGGCTCCTTTTCCATTTCCGCCTGAATGAACTCCGTTAAAAGCCGCGTTTTGATTTCGTTATATTCGGGGTTGTCGAAAAGGTTATAATGCTCCTCGGGGTCGGCTTCAAGGTCGAAAAGCTCGCCCCGCGGCTGATTGAGGTATATGCTTAATTTATACCTTTTATTTATATAAGTGCGGACGTTGACTTTGCCGCGCTGGTGATTATGCTCGACAATCGCCCAGTCGCGCACGGACTCGCCGGGGTTTACAAGCGCTTTTTTCTGCGAGACCCCCGCCACTCCGTCGGGCGCCTCAATACCGCAGAAATCAAGCACCGTCTGCATAAAGTCCACGCTGGACATTATCGCGTCCGAAGTTTTTCCCGCGGGAATCACTCCTTTAAGGCGGGCGGCAAACGGCACCTTCACCAGGTCGTCGAACATAAACGGACCTTTGGCAATCAGCCCGTGCTGGCCGTAATAATGCCCGTGGTCGGTGGTGAACACGACAAGCGTGTTTTCGCTTAATCCCAGTTCGTCCAGCTTATCCAGAATTTTGCCGATGTATTTGTCCATAAGACTGACCATGCCGTAATAGACGGCGATTTTCTTTTTAAGCTCCTTTTCGTCGTAAAGGTGAGAGTGCACTCCGTGCAGCCACTTGCCGTATTGCGACGTGTCGGGCTGCTCGCACTGCGAAAGGCGGTGAAAGTCGCTGTTCCTCAAGTGCTCGGAGTCGAAAAGTCCTTTGACTTCCATATCGTCGGGATTGTACATAGTGTCCCAGGGCGAAGGCGCGTAATATTCGGGGTGCGGATCGAAAAAGCTGGCCCACAAAAAGAAGGGCTTGTCTTGTGCGGCGTAATTTTCCAGCATGGCGTTGGTTCTTTCGGCAATCCAGGCGTCGTAATGGTATTCTTCGGGAATGTCCCAGTGAAGGCGCGGCGATTCCTTGGTCATGTTGCCCGTGGGCTGAAGAAAATAATCCCGCCAGTTTTTACAGCCTTTCTCCTCCAGCCACAACGCGTAATGCTGCCCCACGTGCGCCTCCGTGGTGTGGTTGCGCGCAAGCTCCACGTGATTAAAGCCGTAAAAGGGCCCGTGAAAAGTTTTCCAGAACTCAAGGTCCTGAAGAATCGGATACGCCTCCAGCGAGGGATATTTTTCGGTGGAGGCAAGCGGCTGGAAATGAGCTTTTCCTATAAGCGCCGTTTCGTAGCCCGCCGCCGTAAAATCCTCCCCGAAAGTGTGCTGAGATTCGGGCAGCTTGGTGCCCAAAGTCCATGCGCCGTGCTGAGAGGGATATTTGCCCGTTATCCAGGACGCTCTTGTGGGCGTGCAGGTGGGGTTTACGGCGTAAGCGCGGTTCATGTAAACGCCTTCGTCGATTATGCGGTCGATGTTGGGCGTTTTGATTTTTTTATTGAATTTCCCTATGGTTTCGTAGTGTTGCTGATCGCTTGTGATAAACAGTACGTTTAATTTGTCGCTCATTCTTCTCCTCCGATATAAAGTCGGTTAAGGTTTTTTCTCTTTACTTTTATTGACCGTTTCTGACGATAAAGTCTTATACCGTAAATATTATAAATCCGGATTGTCTTTCCGTAAACAGATAAAATGCGCTTAGTATAAAATTTTTCTTAAAAATATTTCGATTTTGTCCCGCGGCTCAGGTTTTACAGCAAAAGGTAGAATACCGCGCCCAGCACCCCCGACCCGATAATTACGAATATGGGGTTGAGGTCGTATTTGCGCAAAAAGAACATGGAGGCAAAAAAGATTATCACCGAAACTATGTTGAGCGCCGTTATATCCGTAGTAAAACCGCCGTCGCCCCACAGCGACAAAACGAGTATTCCTATACCCGCCGAAGCGATAAGCGCGACTATCGCGGGACGCAGAAGGGCGATGGTGTCTTTTACGAACGACAGGCTGCGGAATCTGTAATACAGAAACGCCAGTAAAGAGACTATTACCGCCGACGGCAGAATACATCCCGCAGTAGCAACCAGTCCGCCGCCTATGCCCGCCACCTGATTGCCCACGAACGTCGCAGAATTGATCGCAATGGGACCGGGCGTCATCTCCGCAATCGTGATAAGGTCGGTGAATTTGGTCATCGTAAGCCAGCCCTTATCTTCCACCACGCTGCTTTGTATAATGGGAATTGCCGCATATCCCCCGCCTATACTGAACGCGCCCACCTGAAAAAATACCCAGAAAAGTTCGAGATATATCATTTTTCGCGCTCCTTTTCTCTTTCCGACGGCAAAACGGCCTTGTCGCCTTTTCCGATATTTGTTTTCGGCGCGGCTTTTTCTTTCGGATAGTCGCTTTCGTCTTGCTCGGTTGCATTATTTTCGGATTTTTCAAGCTGCGCGGTGACCGAGGTTTGCTCCTCTTCTGAAGTTTGTTTTGCTTGTGCGGAATCCGCTTCACTCAAGCACGTTTTTGAGGCTTCTTCTTGCGCCGCGTCTTCTTGCCCGTCGGAGGGGATTAAAGAAGTCTGATTTCCGCTTTCCGAAAGGTTTTTCCTGCGTTTTTTGCGTTTTACGGCAGCCTTAAACAGGAAAATACAAACCGAAAGCAAAATACAGCCCAGAATAATGAAAATTACGTTTACGTCAAGAAAAAACGTCAGCACGAACGCCGCCGCCATGACTACGATAAAAAGCGCGTTCTTCTGCTTGAAAACTCCGCTGCCCATGCGGATGACCACGTCGCAGATTACCGCGGCCACACCCGCCTGCATGCCTTTCATGACCGCGCCGACGACGGCGTTCTGGCGGAAAGCGTTGTAAAAGAACGAGATGACGGTTATTATGATGACGGGCGGAAGAACGGTTGCAAGCATGGCTATCATCGCACCCGCGACGGAGCCGATTTTATAACCCGTGAGTATCGCCGCGTTGACGGCAATGGCGCCCGGTGAGGACTGCGCTATCGCCGTAAGGTCCATCATTTCGTTTTCTTCCAGCCACTTAAGGTCTTCGACAAACTTTCGGCGCATAAGCGGAATTATGACAAATCCGCCGCCGAAAGTGAAAGCGCTTATGTAAAAGCAGGTGGTAAACAGTTTCAGGTATTTTTTTGCCTTGTTCATGCGAAGAAAAACGCTCCTTACGCGAATATTATAACATTTGACAAACTATTTGTAAAATAATATAATTTTATAAATATCATAATAAAACAGTTATAAGGAGAAAACCAATTGACGATAAGGCATTTACGCATTTTCAAAGAAGTATGCGAGCTTAAATCCGTCACGAAGGCGGCGAACAGACTGTACATAACGCAGCCCTCCGTCAGCGTCGCGATAGCTGAACTGGAAAAGAAATACGACGTCAGACTTTTTCAGCGCATAAAAAACCGCATGGTAATCACCGACGCGGGAAAACAGCTTTACGAGCGCGCGTTGACCGTCCTTAACAACTTTGACGACTTTGAGGCGTCCGCCTTCGAAAGCGGAAAGACGTGCAGTCTTAAAATAGGAGCGTCGCTTACCATAGGCACGTTTCTATTGCCGCCCATGATAAAGAAAATACGGGAAAATTATCCTCATGTCCGGCTGCAGGTCAGAATTTTCCCCAAAACCGCCGTGGAAAAAATGGTGCTTACGGGGGAAGCGGACTTCGGACTTGTGGAAAACTCGGTTGCCGACATACATCTCGACTCGCGCGTGTTTTTTGAAGACAAGCTGATTGCCGTATGCGCGCCCGACTACCCCGCCCCCGAAAAACTGCGGTTTAAGGACGCGGACAAATACGACTTTATACTGAGAGAATCGGGAAGCGCGTCGCGCGAAAAATTCGAGCAGCTTGCGAAAAAACATTCGGCCGCCGTGACGCCGTTTATAGAAACGGTCAATCCGCAGGCCGCCGAAAGCTGCGCCGCCGCGGGACTGGGCATCGCCGTACTGCCCTTAAGCATGGTCCGCGCCCGCCTTGACAGGGGCGAACTGCGCACGGTTCCCGTAGTGGACGCGGATTTCAAAAGGTCCTACTGCCTTATTACCCACAAACAAAAGGTATTTTCCTCCCTGCAAAAGGAAATAACCGAGCTTTGCGTAAACATGGGCAAAGAATATAAAAGCGGACCCGAAAATTTTTAATCCGTGCAAAGCAAAAAAACTCTTTTCCCGTCAGAATTGCAATTACTTTAACCCGTAAAGATAAACAACGCCATAACTCAGGATTACGCGGACTACGTTTCGGCGCTTTCCGAAAGAGGACGTCGCGGCGGCATTCTTAAACTACGGCTTAGACGTAAGCAACAACATCTGCAACGATTTTTTGCTTAAAGCCTCAGCCTTCGGAAGAGGCGGCTTTCACATATTCGTTAAGCGCAATG
This sequence comes from uncultured Clostridia bacterium, assembly GCA_944363615.1. GTDB lineage: Bacteria > Bacillota > Clostridia > Christensenellales > Pumilibacteraceae > UBA10677. Next base: position 22,045 of record CALVUQ010000022.1, read on the forward strand.
CCGCCTTAAAACGGAGTTAAACGGTCAACTCTTTACCGCGTAAAATAGCCCTGTTTTCCTTTTGCGCCGCCGTTTTTTTCATGAATTTTTTTTGTGATAGATTAAGTGTAATTAAAACTTTTCAAATTTGCCGACTTTTTTAATTTGTTTCTGTTTTACAATATTTACGATTAAAATTTAAAATCATTTTTTTAACCCGACCGAAAAACAACAATTATCCGATGATAATAACGTCTTCACAATAAGGTTTTTATAAAAACTACTTTTTTTGTTTTAACAGATTTTCCGTTAAATCTGTTTTATACTTAATATAAGAAAAAGTTTATTACGGCTTTTTTCCGGCAAAAAAAGCGCCCCGTACGGCACAAACCTTTCGGGGCGCGATTTTTTATTTATCGGTTTTTTACGGGCGAATTGTAAAGCAGGCTGTTTATACTCTGCCCGTTGCTTTACTGCGATTATTCTCTGCCGACTTTCATTTTGCCGCTGTCCGCTAAAAGCAAAATGAACAATCCGCCCTGAACGGTTCTGTTTTTGAATCCGTAATGATAGCCGCGGTTTCCAAGGTCTCCGCGAATGGTGCCCATGTCGGTGTAATACCAATCGGTAAAGGGATAGCGGCTGGTGGACTCGCGCAGGAATTTTGCGACGGGCGCAAGCATTTTTTTGCGCTTTTCGGTGTTGGAAGTAAGCGTAGCCGCCCACAAAATCCAGTCGGACTTGGTGTACGAAGAACGGCTGTCAAGCGGTACGCCGTACTGATTTGCAACGGAAATATAGTAATCGATTTCTTTCTCGCGCACGTCTTCCTCGAAAAGTCCCGTGCCGAACATTACGTCGAAAGCCATGTTGTATTTAAGGCTGAAGGAATTGGTTTTGTCGTCGAATACCAGCGGAGTCTGTTTGCCCGCGGTAACGCACATACTTCTCCACTCGCGCGCGTAGGTTTCGGCTATGTCAACGTATTCGGCGGCTTCCTTTGTTTTGCCCAGCGCTTTACACAGTATTGCGTAAGCGCGTATTCCCACAATGGCCTTTACGGACAGATTGACGTTTTTGTCGAGATGTCCCGCAAAATCGTCGGTGCACAGCTGATTTCCGGGCATAAGGCCGTATCTTACCAGATACTGAACCCAGGCCGTAAGAGTATCGAAATTGGCTTTTGCAAGCGAAAGATCCCCGTCGGCAAGGTAAGTCGCCGCCATCATGATCAGCATGTTGCCGCATTCTTCAACGGGCATCTGGCCGTCGAAATTGTAGATGTCGGCGGAGGCGGGAAGGCTGTAAAACATGGGATAATTGTACGCAATATCGGGCTGATTGTAATGTCTTCCGTTGCCGTTGTCGTAATGGTATTTTCCGATGTCTTCGCGGCGGAATTTAAGGCCGTAAACCTGTCCCAGACAATACGGATATGTTCCCGCGTCGTGCGGCGCAAAATCGTATTTCCAGACGGGCATATCGTTGAATTTGAAAATGGGACGCATCATGCCCTTGACCAATTCGGGATTATAGAGAAGATAAAGAGGAATGGAGGGATAGCTTACGTCCACGGTGGCGATGCAGCCGTTGGAATGACATTCCTTCGAAAGGAAAAGAACGTTTCCCTCGCGGTCTTTGACCAGCTTATGCGCGCCCACCGACTGACGCAGGCCCGCATAAAGTATCAGCAAATAATCCTCGCCGTACTTTTCCGCCTTTTTTCTCAGCTCCGCGTCGAACTCTTTAAGCTCCTTCACGATCTTGCCGTACTCATTAAAAGAATAACTGATCGCGTCGAAAATCGTTTTGCCGTCCTCGAACCAGTAGCCTTTCAGCCAGTCTCCGAAATAGAAAACGGATAAGGTGTCGTCAAACGCGACAAGAATTTTGCCGTCGACCTTATTTTCCAAGTTCTCGTATTCGTTCTGTGCGGCAATGTACTTTTCGCTGCCCGCGTTGCAGACAAACTCAAGATTACCGCTTTCGACGTACTTGTCGATGGCTTCACGGCTTATGAAAAACGCCTTTTCGCCCACCAGATACCAGTAGCCCCATTCGGCCGCGCTGTCGTCGAACGCCTGGCTCATCACAAGCTGCTTTTTAAGCCCGAACCATGCACATTCGCCCTCGGGCAGGACGTGAACTCCGCCGCGGACGGGCATTGCTTCTCTGTCGTAACAGCTTTCTTCGTGCATAAACAGACTTACGGATATTTTTCCGATGTGTTTTCTGGGCTTTATTTCGTACGTAAGGTAACATACGGGGCAGGACAAAAGCTTAAGATTGCGCGGCGTAAGCGGCGAAACGAAACTGACTTTCAGGTCAAACTCGGGCGCCGAAAAACAGTAATCGGTACTGAACGCGGTAACTTCCGCGCTTGTCTGCTTAAGCCGTTCGGTATTGTTCCTGAACCCCAGAAAAGAATAACTTTTCCCGTCGCAGCACACTATGCCGTAAACGCGGCGGCGTGCCCCCGTCCAGAATATCGTATCTGACTCGTTAAGCTTGTCAGACGGTGACCAGACCGAAAAAAACGGGTCTTTTACGAAAAGCGGATACGCCGGCATAAGGCGTCCGTTTTTGGTTTTGATTTTTGCCAGTGCCATTAAGATTACCCTCCGGAAATTTTTGCGGTTTTATTTCGCGCGCGTCTTTTTGCGTAATTATAAAATTCATTACGCAAAGCAAAAAAACAAGCCGACTGTTTACCTTTTCCCCGCGCGTCGGAAACACAAGACTTAAACTGATTTAAAAACCCGATTATAATCCTGTATATATGATTATAATTCATTATGTCTTTTTTTGCAAGGAATAATAGGACATAAAAGCCATATAAAAATTGACATTTTCTTTTGCGATGTGTTATAATATCCGATAATGAAAAAACTATTTCCGGGATAAGGCTACGCTGCTCTTTCGCCCTCTGAAGGATTAAGGTTGCGCCCGTCGCCTCCTCCCGCATTCAAGGAGGTCGGTTTTTGCATGAAAATCAGCAGAATACGTCACGCCTGGCCGGAAAAAAAGGGCTTTAACCTTTTCCGCAGACAAGGACTGGAAGAATTTACTTTTCTGCATTTCTGGAAGCCCGTTTATATGCTTGTGGACGGTAAAACCGTGCTTACTAAACCCAATGCGGTAATCTTGTTCGATAAATTCGTTCCGCAACACTTCTATTCGCCCGAAACGGACCTGATTCACGACTGGTTCCACTTTTCGGGCGACGACGCTCGCGATGCCGTAGTAAACGCAGGCCTCGAATTCAATAAAATCTACTACCCGAAAAACTGCGGCTTCATCACCGATATCGTCAAAATCCTCGAAGCGGAACTTTTCGGCGCCGAAAAACACTACGAAACCATCATCCAAGATTATGTAAATATTCTGTTCCGCCTCATCGACCGCCGCATCGAATCCGAAACCGAAGAACTCACCATCGACTACCAGACCCAGATCGACTTCAAAATGCTGCGTAACCGCGTCTTTTCCAACCTGGACAAAAACTGGACGATTTCCCATATGGCGGAACAAATTAACCTTTCCGAGTCGCGCTTCTATGTGCTTTATAAGGCCATTTTCAAAACTACGCCCAACCAGGACCTCATCATCGCCCGCATGGATTTCGCTAAACGCCTGCTCAGCCAGAACAGTACCATGCCCATCTTCGACGTCGCTCAGAAATGCGGCTTTTCCAACGAATTCCACTTTATCAGACAATTCAAAAAACATGTGGGAATGACTCCCAAAAAATACGCTCTTCTCTACCGCGGCCAATAATTTTACCCTTAAGGCAAAATATACTCTCTTTCATTTAACAAGCTTTTCGCGCCTCTACCCGCCGTATAATGTTTCCATAGGCCAATCAATAAGTTTTTGTGTAGAATAAATGAGTCTTAAGATAAAGGTCTAAAATGGCCAAATAACAATGCAAACTCTCACACAACTTTGTGCTTTCTGTAAAACAGTTAGTTATATCACCCAATTGAGTTTTCAGATAAAGGTCTATTCTGTCCGAATAAAGCCGCGTGCTCACTATACAAATTTTGACAAAACATGAATTTCTCCCTTCAGGCAAGCAAAAAATTTTGCATTTTGACAATGAAAATACTTTTCCCCTGATTCATAACGAGTTTGATTGGATAGTCAATGAGCTAACAACGTCTTTATTACCTTAATAACTATGTGTACTCGCACTCAACATCTGCTTCGGTCATCAATAAACTTCTTCCATATGGCATATTTTTTCCTGTCCGACAGGCAAAAAGCGCTATTCTCTGTCTCACAATAAATTTTTACCGAATTTATCATAGCAAAACGCTTTATCTCCGTTAAAACGGTAAACAAACACTTAGTGACAGAAATAATTTCTTGTCCCAAAGTAAAACAGGAACTGATTTTTGATAAAAAAACTGAAATTTAAAATTTTCTGAATCATAATCGGATATACAGTCACCAATGTGTATTTAAAGCTAAAAAACTTTTACGGTCAAAAACGTTATTTATGCTAAACAACATAAGACGGTAGTTCCAAATAAAAACAACTTGCAATATAAAAATATATTTCTCATTTTATTAAGCGCCATTTAATTTATATTTTACAAAAATGATTGAGCATAAATACAAAATGATTATGTTATCATAATTATATTTAATTATAAAATCATAACAATATCAAAGGAGCAACTCAGTTATGATAGATACGCATGATTTTTTAACGTTTATGTATCCCGCAGTTTTATTTTTAGTGGGGATAACTTATGTATTATGTGCAAAATTTTCAAAACCCAATTTCTTTATAGGCTACAGAAATAAACTTAACAGAAAAAATCCCACGCTTTGGAAAATATCCAATTTTGTGTCGGGAATAATGTTTTTATGCTTCTGCTTTTTTCACTGTTGTGTGATACTTGCCCTTATATCGATTAAATATATTGCCGGTTGCAGCTTTCTGTCGCTTACAGTACTTATTTTCCTATCGCAAATGCTTTTTGTCTTAGAGCTTATAGCCGTAATATTGGCAACAAACACTTTCACTAAATGGACAGGCAGAAAATTAAAAGAAACCGACTCCTCTGCTACTCCTCTTTCCCCCGTTAGCCAAAAAGAAAATACAGACGATAAAGAATAAACTATCCACATTAAAGCAACAATTGTGGATAACCACTAAACAAATGTGGATAACTCAGACATTTTTGCCGAGTTATCCACATTTTTATATTTATAAACAAATAAAATAAAATTTATTGAAGATTGAATCAGAAATCAATTTTTTAGTTAGCAAAGCAAATCTTCAAATAATCTACCCTATATTTTAAATATTCCCCCTATCTCCTTAATGTAAATATGATTTACATCTGATTACTTAAAATTATAAGGTATACCGCAAAATCACTCCGCCCACAGACATATTTATAAAGTTTTTTATTATGAAGCCGTATTTACATCTAAAAAAACATACCTATAAAGCAAAATCGCATTGTTTCACGTGAAACAATACGGCAAATATCCCAGTCATGAGTAGTGAAATAGGATTTCTTTATGTAAATGTTTCACGTGAAACACTCTCATAGCCTTAAAAATAAATGTTTCACGTGAAACAAAAGCCCCGAAATTCTCAATTTTCGGGGCTTAAACGTCATTTTTAATTAAAAACAGTCAAATTTACCTTATTTTTCTTCTCCAAGGGCTGGAACATAATATTTTTCAACTATATCCAGGATATCGCATATCCTGTCAAGATCGTCTCTGTTATAATAATCTATATATATTCTGCCTTTTCTGTCATTTCCAAGAGCTGAAACTTTTGTCGCAAATGATCTTTGCATACGCGTTACCATATCTTTAAGCTCCAGACTCTGTTCCTGCTTGGGCTTTGCGGGCTTGGGATTAAGATAATTTTTAACTATCTTTTCAAAATCACGCACTGTAACGCGATTATCGACGCCCATATTGGCAAGACGCAACTGATCGGCGGCATCAAGCACAACAACCAGGCACCTTGCGTGTCCGGGCGACAATTTGCCGGCAGCAACCATATCCATAACGGGCTTTGTAAGCGAAAGCAACCTTAATGTGTTCGCAACCGCAGGACGGCTTTTCCCGATACGATCCGCAACCTGCTCCTGCGTATAACTGTATTCATCCATAAGTTGTTTAATTGCAACCGCAGTTTCAATGGGGTTAAGGTCTTCGCGTTGCAGATTTTCAATAAGAGAAATTTCCTTAACTTGCTGCGGGGTATAATCGCGCACTATTGCGGGAATAGTTAATAGGCCCGCTTTTTTGGCAGCACGCCATCTGCGTTCGCCCGCAATAATCATATATCTGCCGCCGGGCTGCTTTACCAATATAATAGGGGAGATAACACCGTGTATCCTGATGCTGTTGGCAAGCTCGTTCATCGCAACTTCGTCAAAATGCTTACGGGGCTGATTGACGTTAGGGTCAATCAAAGAAACCGAAATTTCTTTTGTGGCATCGTTTGAAGCCGCCTCCTCGGTCTTTTCTTCCTCGCGAAAACTGAAGTCATATTCCTGTTCCGAATCACTTAACAGGGCACTTAAACCCCTTCCCAAACCTTTTTTGACAGCCATGATCACAATCCTCACTTGTAATTTAGTTATAAATACATAATTTATTTTTATTTTTTCATAATTATTATACTCGAAATTTGTCGATTAGTCAACGATAACAAGCAAAACTTTAAGTTATTATGATTTCATAACTTATTTGGCTGATTTTTGCCTGTTTTCAGCTAAAAAACATAAGATTTTAAGCCGTTTTAAGCGTAGTATATTTTTGAAATAAAAATTAAATATATTTTTGCTTAAAAATCTCATTTATAGCTTATTTATTTTATTTAAACTGCTAAATATGTATATTTTTGATATATATTTTTTGTTGAAAAACCGCTCTGTGACGCGATGAGAACGAAATCCTGTTTGTTTTCAATCTTTTTCTTGCGTAAAAATCCGCAAAATAAAGCAAATAAGTTATGTTTTTATAATCAAAAATAGTTATGTAATTATACTTATTTTAAATTTCGGAA
>CALVUQ010000023.1 GCA_944363615.1 uncultured Clostridia bacterium
TTATTAAACAAGTAATTTCCCGTTGTCGGCGCTATGAAGTTTTTTTAACTGTAATGTATTTTTCCCACAAAAAAACGGCTCTCCTCTCTTTTATGAGGGAAAGCCGTTGTTTTTTTAAATCCGATTTACTCGTACAGTCTGGAAAGAGGAAGTTCGGCAAAAATGCTTTCGATGGCGCGGGCAAACAGCGGCGCCACGGTGATTTCCTCGATTTTGGCGATTTTCTTTTCCTTGGGAAGTTCTATGGTATTGAGTATGTAGAACTTCTTGATGACGGACTGCTCCAGTCTTTCCATGGCGGGGCCGCTTAACACGGCGTGGGTGCAGCAGGCGTAAACTTCCTTGGCGCCGCCCACCTCTACAAGCGCTTTAGCGCCCTGAGTAATGGTGCCAGCGGTATCGATCATGTCGTCCACAAGCAGACAGGTCTTGTCTTTGACGTCGCCTACGATATTCATGACTTCCATGACGTTGGCCTTGGGACGACGCTTGTCCACGATGGCAAGCGGGCAGTCCAGCTTGTTAGCCATTGCGCGCGCACGGGCCACCGAGCCCACGTCGGGCGAAACGACGATAAGGTCGTCGCGCTTTACGAACGCCTTGTTCTTTATGTAGTTGCACAGCACCGAGCTGCCCAGAAGATTGTCGACGGGGGTGTCGAAGAATCCCTGAATCTGGGGTGCGTGCAGGTCCATGGTAAGCACGCGGTCGGCGCCTGCGCTGGTGATGAGGTCGGCGACGAGCTTGGCGGTAATCGGGTCTCTTGCCCTTGCCTTGCGGTCCTGACGAGCGTAACCGAAATAGGGAATTACTGCGGTAATACGTCCGGCGCTTGCGCGGCGCATGGCGTCGATCATGACCAGAAGTTCGACCAGGTTGTCGTTTACGGGCATGGAAGTGGACTGAATCACGAAGACGTCGCAACCCCTTACGGTCTCGTCGATCTGAACGCTGGTTTCGCCGTCGGAAAACTTGCCGACTTTAATCGCGCCCAGCGGCATATTAAGCTCCTTGGCTATTTCCGCTGCCAAAGCGGGAGAACCGTTGCCCGCAAAGAGCTTAATCTTGTTACCGTGTGCTATCATGTTAAAATGCCTCCAAAAATATATTGTGTTTTCAAAGCTTGTCCGTTTTATCGGACAAATTTCTTCCTTAAGTGAAATGGGGGCGGCCTACTTTTTGCCGGCGGTATACTTGTTGCCCGTCCAGTCGGGCTTGACCGTCTGACGCGCGCGCGCCACCGCAAGCGCCCCTGCGGGAACATCGGCGTTTATCACCGAGCCTGCCGCGATAAACGCGCCGTCCTCTATTTTAACGGGTGCGATTATCGTCGAGGACGAACCTATAAACGCATTGTCGCCCACAACCGTAGTATGTTTGTCTTTGCCGTCGTAGTTTGCAAAAACCACGCCTGCGCCCACGTTACAATTTTTTCCTATGACCGCGTTGCCCGCGTAAGTAAGGTGCGAAAGTTTGCTTCCGTCGCCTATAGTGCAGCTCTTAAGCTCCACAAAATCGCCTATTTTGCACTTTTCACCGATGACGTTGTCCGCCCTGAGGTTTGCGTAGGGCCCCACTGTCGTGCCCTTGCCGATATAACTTCTCACCGCGTGGGAGGACTCCATAACAGCGCCCTCGTCCACGACGCAGTCTTCGATGACGTTGCCGTTACCGATACGCGCGCCCCGTTTTATGCGGGTTTTGCCTTTGATAATATTGTTATGGCCTATCGTAACGCCCTCATCGATTGCGACGTCGCAGCCGATAACCGTGCCCGTAAGGTCCTCGAAATGAACGCCCTGGTCCATGTGGTAATCGAGTATGCGGTTTTTGAGAATGTCCGAGATAAGCCCCACCTGCTTGAAGCTGAAAGCGGTGATGAAATCTTCCTCGTCGAAATAAAAAGTATTTTCGGTATAAATTTTTTCGGTATTAAGCACGTAAGAACAGTTGAAAACGTAACCGCGCGTCATTTTAAGCACGGTTTTGCCGCTGTTGTAAGCCTCGTCCACGGCGGCTGCGACGGTTTTGCTTGTGATAAGCGGAGTGTCCGAAAACAAAACCACTATATAATCGCATCCCTGTCTGACGTGCGGGCGGACAAGCGCGGGAAGTTCGGCGCTCTGGTCGAAGTCGGCAACGTCCGTTTCCGCGTCCGTCAGCGCAAGCGAAACCCATTCCAGCATCGATTTGCCGAAAACTTCTATCTTTGACGTGTCGCCCATTTTGTCGTAATACGTCTTAAATATTAAACCGCAGTATTTTTTACCCATACCTCACCTATTATATATCCGAAACCCGAATTTTGTCAATCGCTTTCCCGCCATACAGCGGCGCAATGAACAGGAAAAAATTATTTCTTTTTGTTCTGCCTTAATTTTCTGAAAAATCCGCTGAGCAAGGAAGCGCACTCCTCTTCCATTACTCCGCCTTCCACGACCGCGCGGTGATTGAATCTTTCGTCGCAGGCAAGGTTCATGACGCTGCCGCAACAGCCGAAACGGCGGTCATACGCGCCGAAAACCACTCTGTTTACGCGTGAATTGACTATCGCGCCCGCGCACATGACGCAGGGCTCAAGCGTCACGTACAGCGTACAGCCAGAAAGGTTGCGCCGCTTCAGCTTTTTGCCCGCCGCGGCAAGCGCGCGTATTTCCGCATGAGCCGTAGGGTCAAAGTCGCGCTCCCGCACGTTGAAGGCTTTGGAAACGATTTTGTTGTCGCAAACCACCATGCACCCCACGGGAACGTCGCCTTTTTTAGCCGCTTTTTTTGCAAGAATAAGGCATTTACTCATGAAAAAAGCGTCAAGGCGCGTTTTTTCGCATTCTTCGGCATAGTCGGGGTGCTCATTTTTCCCGACGGAATTTTTATGTTTTTTACCGCTGCAATCCGCCGAAGCGCCCCCTGAAGCCCCTTTGCTTGCTTCGGGATAAGAAGCGTTTGTGCTTTCAGCGCGTTTAGTATTGCCGCCTTCTCTTTTTTCCTTGTCGAATTCTTCCATCAGATATCCTCACGCCGTGTTTCGTCCTTTAACGGTTTTGTTCGCCATCCGCCGCATAAAACCTTCAAAAAGCCGTTAAGGCGAAATCTGCCGCCGTTTTTTTTAAGCTTATCCTTTTATCTTATTTTAGCGTTTATATTTGTCTTCATTTATCAAGCCGCGTAAGATACTCGTTTATAATCAAAGGCAAGTCCTTGTTCCTTTCCCACTCATCCTCACTTAGAGCGTCGTCGGAAAGCGGATGAGTTTTTTCGTCGGACACGATTTCCACCGTAAAGGCGGGGATTTTAAGCGTATCGACGCACCAGTCCTTGTAGCCGCCCGCGCTTGAAGTAAAATCGTCCATAAGCTTGTATGAAAGCTTTCGGTTTATATACCGCGCCATTTTGAGATCGCGGGTTTTGCGCCAGCCGCTCTGATGAAAAAACCAGTAAAGTTCCCTGCCCTTGGCGTGGTAGCTTACCGTGCAGTCGGGCATAATTTCAAGCGTGAAGTCGCGCAAAGCCGCCGTTTCCCGCGCGCAGAACGGAAAACTTCCCACGTAATTCTGCGGAGCGGGATTTTTCACGTTCTGAATACCGCTTGCCCAGCGCGCGTCGAAGTTGACGTTTAAATCCACGGCGTCCGAATTTGCCTTCCAAAGCGCAAAATCGTCGCTGCCGCCGTTGACTTGCCTAAGAAATCCGCTTTTTTCTTTGAAGAAGTCCGCGCCGTACTCGATTAGCAGCGCGCCGTCGGGATTAACCATAGGCACGAAATAAACCGAACCGTCGGGCACTCCTTTATCAAGCGCGTAAGCCGCCTGCCGCATTACAAGCGCGCAGGTCACGTTTTCCCGCGCGTGAATACCGCCCGTAACAATCGTCTTTGCTCCTTTGCGGTTGCCTACCCTGACGTAAGGGATAATCCTGCCGCTTTCACTGTAGCCGATACTGCCCGCCTCCGCTCCGCAGCGAAGCAAGTAGGCGATATCGTCGGTAAGGCGTGAATAAGTGTACAAACTTTGCTTCCTCCTTAAACGCTTTATATGCGCGGGAAAGAAAGTCAGTGCACAAAATACCGCTTTTCTATCTGCCCGTATCCGATGATTTTTTCCGCCGCCGCAAACCGTATCGTACACAGAAAATGCCGATGATCCTCTATCGACTGCCCCGTCAGCACAGCAAAACCCGACGCCCGAACGAATTACGGTTTTATCCTTAAAGGTTATACGGGTTAACCGCATCGGTTTTGTCGGCATGATTTCAACGGGTTAAAAATACGGCTTTGCCTACTAAGACCCGACTTCACCGGATTCTGTTTTCACACCGACAATTTTATCTTCCGAAATCTAACGGGTTAAAATACGGTTTTTTTAAGAAAAATTTAATCGGGCTGAATGGGGGTTTATAAGGCCTGAATTTTTACGGGACGAAAGCGGCAGGACTTATTTATGATAGGGCGTTTTTGCCAGAATGTTGAAGGCGCGGTAAATCTGCTCGGTAAGGATAAGGCGCATAAGCATATGCGGATAAGTCACCCGCCCGAAACTGACTTTGATGTCGGCTTTATCGCGGACGCGGTCGTCCACTCCCTCGCTGCCGCCGATTATGAAGGTCACTTCCGGAGCGGTAAGATAAGCCTTGTCCATGACGGACGCCAGTTGCGGGCTTGAAAGTTCCTTCCCGCCGATATCGGTAAGTACGCAAAAGCCGTGCATTTTTTTCAATAAAGCGTCGGACTCGCGTCTGACGGCGTCATCGCCGCACTCGTCGGCTATTTCCTCCACTTTGAAATCGCAGAACCGCGACAGTCTTTTTGCGTATTCGGCAATGCCGTCCGAAATGAACTTTTCCTTAATTCTGCCCACGCACAAAACGGTGACTTTTTTCATCACAGACCCCAGTAGAAAGTACAGAAAGTCGTAATAATCGTAATCACCAGCGCGCCGACGTAAAACGCCCAGTCGCGCGCGACGGGTTTATAAAGAAGCGTGTCTTCAAGAGGCAAAGTCTCTTCCGCGATTTGCTCGCCCTCGGCAGCGACGATTTTAACGCCGTTCTCCTTGTCGCGATTTTTTGCGGCGTTTTTAGAGCTCAGGCGCACGATAAGGATAAAAATGCCGACGCCGATTCCTATTACGGCCAGCCACAGAATTACGGCGACGATAAAGTAATTCGCCAGAAGGTAATTGACCATGTCGAAAAAGCCGCCCAACGGCAACGAATACGCCGACGCGAAATCCAGATATACGCTTAAAGAGTTGTTGAGAAAATGCACCAGCATCGCAGGGAAAAGGGATTTGGTCTTTATTACCAGCGCCGCCATCAGCATGCCGAACAAGAACGTATAAAACACCTGCGTAACGTTTTGGTGAAACAGCCCGAAAGCAAGGCCGCAGATTACAATCGTCTGCGCCTCGTTGAACGAGCCGCGCATCGTGGTAAGAAAGCCGCCGCGGTTTGCAAATTCCTCGCACACGCCGGGAAGAACGCCCGTCAGAACTATGTTAAGCAGCAACAGCCAAACGGAAAACGTCTCGGGATAGGAGGAGCCGCCGCTTGGATAATTGTAGCCCAGCAACTCCAGAAGAACCGCCCAAACCGTGGACACGCCCATGGTGACGATAAGACAGCATACTCCCAGCGGCACGCAAAGCAGCATGACAAACAGGTCGGGCTTACGCACGGAAGAAAACCGCATTACGCCCGTAAAGCTCTTTTTAAGCGAAAATTTGTAAATCAGAAAGGGTATTATAAGCAGAAAAACCACTTGCGTCGTCAGCGTGAAAACCACGTCCGAAAGCGTCGCGGAAAGTTTGTCCGAAGTAAGCGTCGATAAAATCCTCGCCACCGACAGCCCCGCCGCCACGCAGAACATCACCGCCCCCGCCGCGCGAAACTGAATCTGTCTTTTACGTAAAAGCTCTTCCATTGCCACATGTTTCCTTTTATTGTTTTTCCCGTTACGGGATAAGGTTATCCGTATTACGTGTCAAATGCCTTTATGCCGCGCCGAAATTTCAAGTCACATAACGCCCGAAACGTTGACGGCGAACAAAAGCAGCCACATCAAAATGCAAACGCCCATTCCCAGGCACAGCAGGATGACGTTGGTCTTTTTACCCAGCACCGCATTGCGCCGCCGTCCCTCCCTGACGTCCTCTTCGTCCAGCTTGTCTTCGAGAAGGAAAGAACGGGTATAGACGTTTTTGCGACGATTCGGCTTTGAGCCTGATGAATCCCTTTTTTCTGCGTTTATATCGGTTCCGCTTTGAGGCAAGGAGTCGGAAAGCGGATCCCGTAAGAGGGTTTGCCCTGTCTGCGCGGCGGGCGCGCAATCGTTTTTTTCAGTTTCGGCTTTTCCCGAAAGAGTTTCTGAACGGGCTTCGGACGGGTCGCCGTCCGCGATTAACGAGGAGGCGGAAACGGAGTTTTCGGGATTTTCACCGTCCGCGGCGGCCGAAGCCGAAGCGCCCGAGTTTTTAATGCGGAAGTCGAAAATCAGTCCCTGCCCCGAGCCCGACCTGTTTCTGAGCATAATTCTACCCATAAAGTAAACTGCGGCCGCGCCCACGGCAAACAGCAGCACGGTAGCCAGAACATCCGCCGCGCCCAAAGCGGCGCTCTCCTCCCCGCCGACGGGAATGAACTCCAGCAAAACGGCGACGAAGTTATTGCCCGAATGCAGCAGCATCGAGGGCAGTACGGAACGGGAGCAAATCGCGAACCAGGCGCACACGCAGCCTAAGCAAAACTGATAAACCGTTTGTTCGGGGTTCATGTGCATAAGCGCAAAAGCCGCGCCCGAAATCAGCACGGAGGCTGCCACTCCGTATTTTTTGACAAGGCCGCCTAAAAGCGCGCCGCGGAAAACAAGTTCTTCGCACAAAGGCGCTAAAATGACGGTAACCAGCACACCCAGCGCCAGATTGACGGGGGAATCGAAGCTTACGGGGTCGGAAAACTTATATCCGATTTTTTCCAGCAAAAGGTAGAACCACTGGGCGGGAAGCGAAAAACACAGGATGCACACCACGCTGAACAGAAACGCCGAAAGGGCGACAAACCATTTTACAGGGCGTACGGGATAAGCAAGGGCGAGTTTACGTTTTCTTACCGTGGTATAAACGGCGAGGAAAAACACGACCTGAATAAGGGCCATAAGCACAAAATTCAGCGTCATGTAAGTATTTTCGCTTACCGATGCGGCAGTGGTTACCGCCGTAAGCACTATCGAGCCGAAAAGCTGCACCAGAAGATTGAAAAGAATCGCTTTGAAGTAGACGACGGAGCCGTCCGCCGCTGTAAGAGTCCTCAAGATAAAGCGTTCCTCCTTAAATGATTTCGAAAAGACTGCTCATGCGGTCCGCAAAGGCTATTTCCAGCTTTACGTCCCGCCCCTCGCAAAGGCCCTGCCCTGCAAGAAAATTTTTACACGTTTCGAAAGCGAGTTCGGGATAATTGTTTTCGCGGCTTAGGTGCGCAAGCACGACCTGTTTTACGCCGCGGGAAGCAAGGTAAGCCACGCAGCGGGCGCAGGCGGCGTTTGACAGATGCCCTTTGTCCGACAGAATGCGCTTTTTCAGAAAAGGCGAGTAATCCTTGTTGTTTAGAAGCAGCGTTTCGTCGTGATTGCTTTCCAATACTACAAGGTCGCTGTCCGACATAATGTCCAGAACTTTCTGCGTAACCTTTCCCGTATCGGTGGCGACGGTTATTTTTTTGCCGCCGCACAAAAAGCCGTAACCCACGCAAGGCACGTCGTGACTGACTTTAAACGGGCTGACGGTGACGTCGCCGATAAAGAAATCGCCGTCCACGGAAATAATCCTGTTGCGGATTTTTCCCGTCTTTTGCCAGACGGAGCCCAGACAATCCGCATGGCAATAAACTTCAGTGTCGGGGTGACGGGCGCAAAACGAGTCCAGTCCGCTGACGTGGTCGTGATGCGCGTGCGTAAGAAGTACTTTTACGCCGTCGGGAGTTTCGTTTAAAGCGCGCAAACATTTTTCCACTCTGCTTGCCGAAAGTCCCAAATCCACCAGGATTTTTACCGAACCGCTTGAAACAAATATACAATTACCCGTGCTGCCGCTGCCGAACACGCATACTTTAAGACTCATAATCAACGAATATTATACTATACGCGCGCAAAATTGGCAAACCATTTCGCGACGGTTGCGGGAATTGCTTTTTTATGGTAAAATAATCGCGAAGTTTTTTATCGGCATGAAAAGGTGAACGACATGAAAACATACGGATACGATACGATTGCGGACGCGCTTAGCGGACTGATACGCGAAAAACTTTGCACGGTCGAAAAGGAAGCCTTGCTGCTTACGCAGGCCGCGCTGGAAAAAGAAACGTGCCCTGCTGCCGCCTGGGCGCTGGAAACCATAGTCGAAAACGCGAATATCGCGCGCGAAAACCGCTTTTTCGCCTGCCAGGACTGCGGAATAGCCTTGGTTTTCGCATACGTCGGCAGAAACGCACGGCTTGACTGCGACCTTACAGAGGCGATTAACGAAGGGGTAAGAAGGGGTTACCGCGACGCCAGAAAGTCGGTGGCGGATCCTCTTACGCGCCTTAACACGGGCGACAACACTCCTGCCGTGATTTACACCGAAATCGTCGAGGGCGACGGGCTTACCCTTGAATGGATGGCAAAGGGCGCAGGCAGCGAAAACATGTCCGCCGTTTACATGCTTACCCCCTCTAAAGGCGAGGACGGAATCGTCCAAAGCGCCGTCGACTGCGTGAAAAAAGCGGGCGCAAATCCCTGCCCGCCCGTAATCCTGGGCATAGGCGTGGGCGGAACGATGGACAAAGCGGCGGTTTTATCCAAAAAAGCTTTAATGAGAAATACGGGAGAACCCTCCCCCGACCCGCAGGTCGCAAAACTGGAAAAGCGCATCCTCGACGCGGTCAACGCGCTGAAAACTGGCGCGCAGGGATTGAAGGGCGACACAACGGCGCTTGCGGTGCAAATGGAAACTTTTCCCACTCATATCGGGATGCTGCCCGTTGCCATAACCGTACAGTGTCACAGCGTAAGACACGGCAAAATCACGCTTTAATACGCTGTTACACCATTTACATACTTTGAAAATCGTCTGTTTTATCGGTAAATCGCCGTGCCATCGGCTGAACTTAAAGTTTGAGACGTTAATTTGCTATTAAATACGGTAAAAACGCCGTGCCGACGGATTAAACCGCGGCGTTGAATACGGATTTTACCCCCGAATAAGGAAATGAGTTCGAAAAGGTTAATTTCACCCTTAAAAAAGATGCATCCTTATTCGGTTACACAAAGAAATACGCTTTAAAAAAGAGAGGCTTTAAAAAAATGTCGGATTCGGTTAAAAAAATAACTCTGCCGCTGTCGGATAGCCAGCTTGACTCGCTTGAAGCAGGGGACAGAATTCTTCTTTCGGGCGAAATTTACACTTTGCGCGACGCGGGACACAAGCGGCTTACCGACAGCATAAAAGCGGGCAAGCCGGATTGGGACGTAAACGGAAAAGCCATTTACTACTGCGGCCCCACCCCCGCCGCGAAAGGCGAAATAATAGGCTCCTGCGGCCCCACCACTTCCGCGCGCATGGACGACTATGCGCCCTTTCTCATCGGAAAGGGACTGAAAGTTATGATCGGCAAGGGAAAACGCGACGCAAAAGTCGTAAACGCAATGAAAGCTTACGGCGCGGTTTACCTCATCGCCGTGGGCGGCGCGGGCGCGCTTTACAAGGCGTGCGTCACGAAAAACGAACCCGTTATGTACGAGGACCTCGGGTGCGAAGCCATGCGAAAGCTTACCGTAAAGGATATGCCGCTTATGGTGGGCATTGACCGCAGAGGCAATTCGGTACTGAACTGATTTTTCCCGCTTCTCTTAATCAAAACAATAAAACCGCTTGATTTAACGGCATAACTACTGTAATTTTTATTTTCGATATCACCGATTGCGCAACCTTGTTCTCCCTCAAACAAAAGTTAAAACGTTTATCGAAAAAACTCAGAAATCTTTCCTGACAAACCGCAATTGTGTTTCCCTTAAATTACGATAAATTTCGTTGAGAGGAAAACTTCCGACAATAAACAATAAATCCGCTTGAGTTGGATTTCTCTTATCAGATTTTCTGAAAAATCGCATCAATAAATGCCGCCGCCTTCAAAAGGGCAACGGCATTTTTATTTTTCGTTTGATTTACTCTGCTACTCTATTCTGAAAGAAGTTCTGTTTTTGTTTAAACGTTACACTAAACGGAAAGAAACGCTGTCCGCACACTCGCTGTCGCCGCCGATAAAGACTTTGAAGTCGCCTTTTTCGGCTTTTTTTACAAGGTCGGGGCCGTAAAACGCCAGCATATCCTCGTTAATTTCAAAGGAGACTTCCTTTTCCTCGCCCGCCGCCAGCATGACTTTTTTAAAGCCCTTAAGCTCTTTTACGGGGCGCACGGCAGAGCCGAACAAATCGCGGATATACAGCTGGACGGTTTCCTCGCCCGCGACGGAGCCTTTGTTTTTCACCTTTACGGAAGCGGTTACGGTGCCGCCGCTTTGAAGCACGGAAGAGCTTAACTTAAGGTCGGAATAGCCGAAAGCGGTGTAGCTTAAGCCGTAGCCGAAAGGATAAAGCGGCTTATTGGGGCCGTCGATGTAGCTTGAAGTATAGGCAACGCGCACGTCGTCGTTCATGCGCGGACGGCCGGTATTGTAGTGGTTGTAATACACGGGGCACTGACCCGTTTTTGCGGGAAAGCTCATGGTAAGCTTGCCCGAAGGCACGGCTTTACCGAACAGCAGATTTGCCGCCGCCGAGCCGCCTTCGGTACCGGGCTGCCATACTTCGAGTATGGCGGGGGCGGTTTCGCTTAGTCTTTTGATCGCAAGCGGACGGCCCGAGAACAGCAGTACCGCTGTATTTTTGTTTGCTTTAAGCACTTCGTCCAGCAGCTTATACTGCACGGCGGGAAGCTCGAGGTCGAGTTTGCTGTTTCCCTCCCCGCTGTCGCCCTGAGGCTCTCCCAGCGTCAGAATTACCGCGTCCGCGCCTTTTGCCGCCTTAACCGCCGCGGCTATTCCGCTTTCGTCGGAGGCAGTAAGTTCTCCGCTGACGCCTTCGGCATAAACTACTTCCGCGCCGCCCAGCAGGTTTTTCACGCCCGCCAAAACGGTAACGGTCTGCTCGTGCTTGCCGTAACAGCGCCAGTTGCCCAGTATCTCGCCCGTGTTTGCGAAAGGTCCGATGACCGCGACTTTTTTAACCTCGGTCGAAAAGGGCAGTACTCCGTCGTTTTTGAGAAGAACGGCGCATTTTTCCGCCGCCTTACGCGCAAGGTCACGGTGCTCCTTGCAGCAGTCCAAGCTGTCGGCAAGCGCTTTGTCCGCGTCCAGATAAGGATCGGAGAACATTCCCATTTTCTTTTTCAGTTTAAGCACGCGCTCCACGGCTTTGTCGATTTGTTTCAGGCTGACTTTGCCCTCTTTGATAAGCGACTCTATGTGACCGATGTACGTCGCGCTCATCATCTCTATGTCGTTGCCTGCGTTAACGGCCAGGCAAGCGGCGTCATGCTCGTTTTCCGCCACGCCGTGCGTAATCATCTCGCGGAAAGAATTGTAGTCGCTTATGACCACGCCGCCGAACTTCCATTCCTTTCTGAGTATCCCGTCCACCAGCTTTTTGTTTGCCGCCGCGGGAACGCCGTCCAGAACGTTAAACGAAGTCATGACCATTTCGACACCCGCGTCCACCGCCGCTTTGTATGCGGGAAGATAATACTCGCGCAGGGTCCTTTCGCTCATGTCCACGGTGTTGTAATCCCTGCCCGCTTCCGCCGCGCCGTACGCCGCGTAATGCTTGACGCACGCCGCCACTTTGCCTTTTTTAAGGTCGCCCTGGAACCCCTCCACCGCCGCGCGGGAATACAGGCAGTTAAGGTAAGGGTCCTCTCCGGTCGATTCCATGACTCTGCCCCAGCGGGCGTCGCGCACAAGGTCCGCCATGGGCGCGAAAGTGACGTTTATGCCCTCGGCGGCGGCTTCCTTTGCCGCCATGGCGCAACAGTCTTTGACAAGCTGCGGATCGAAAGACGCCGAAAGCCCTATCGGCACGGGATAAATCGTACGGCAGCCGTGAATAACGTCCATCATGAAAAGCATGGGAATTTTGTTAGTATCGTCCTCAAGATGCTGGCGCTGAATCGCCTTGACGTTGTCGGGCCCCTGAAAATTAAGCACGGAACCTATACCGTTAAGGTCCTGCGAAGTAAGCCCCATCGAGGACAACGGCCCCGTTGCCTCCGTCCCCGCGTTTTTATCCAAAAAGCCCGCGTTAAGCTGGGTAAGCTGCTGCAGTTTCTCTTTAAGCGTCATCTTTTCCACAATTTTTTTAACGTTCATAAATTTAATGTCCTCCGCAAAATACAAAGCTAAATATTCAAATTTCGTTCGGTTTATATTATATAACAATACTTCCGCCGTTGCAAACGAAAAAACGCTTTTTCACGCTTTTTCCCTTAAAAATATACTTCTGAAAACTTTTTATATACTTATAAAACTAAAAAATTTATGCTGTCTTTAACACGATTATTGCCTTACGCCTTTCCTCTTACGACAGAATACTAATCGGGCGAAAAACAAGGTTTTGTTTATTTAACAAACCTGTTTCCGAGACTAAAAGAGGATTTTTGATTTACCCACAAGGCTATTTAATTCCAGAGTTCGCTTTGGCCGGTGGACGCCGCAATCGCGCCCGCCCTGAACCCTTTTTCAACCTGCTCTTTTGTGGAGATCAATCCGCCGATAATCACGGCGCGACCTTCTTTTACGAATTTTCCCACAAGCTCGGGCACCAATCCGGGCATAAGCTCCACGGCGTCGGGCGAAAGCTTGTCGGCGTTTATTATGGCGGAATTAAGTCCTTGGGTGTCTATCAGAAACACTCGGAACACGGTATAAAGCCCTTTGGCGCGGGCGCACTTGACTATGTTGGGACGGGTGGTTATTATTCCGTCGGGACGAATTTTTTCCGCGATGAACTTTATCGCCGCTTCGTCTTTGCCTATCCCTTCCATAAGGTCGACGTGAAGCAGAATCTTTTTACCGCTTTCGTGGGCGCGCCTTACCGTTTCTTCCGCGGACAAAAGGTCGCTTTTCAACAGAAACACCACTCCCGCCTTGCTTGAAAGCGCGGCGTTAAAAGAGTCCTCGTCTTTGACCGCCGCAATTATTCTGCTTTTTTTCAGTTCCGCCGTAATACTCAAAAAACAATCATCTCCCGATGCCGAAAATCCGATTTACCTTTAAGCTCCTATTCAGGAGCGTTCTGCGTTAAGCTGTTTACCCGACTTTAAGTTAAAATTTATTCATCCCGTTTATTCCGCCGCGCGTACGCTTTTTCCCGTCCTTTCCGAAAACGCAATACGCCATAGAAAAAACGGAATAAAATATCGCAATAAGCAAAAAGCAAAGCTGTTTATGGACACGCCTGCCCGCGCAGAAGTTTTTGACCCTTTTCCCGTTGCTTTAACGGGCGTTTTACGAAAGCCACAAAAACAGCAGCGCCGCCACCAATCCGAACGACAACAGAATAACCGCCAGTCTTGGAAGCATAAGCGCCATGTAAGCGCGTATCATGGCGCGACGCTCCTTTTTGGTAACGCTGATTTTATCGGGGTCTTTTTGCGCTTCCCGTCGGTTTTTTCTGCCGGAAAACATGATTTTGCGATAAGAAGGAAGCTCGTCCCCGTTCATGGGGGCGATAGTCCTTCCGTCGTCCCAATCGTTTTTGTTTTCCGTCTTCTTTGCCATAGCGATATTATAGCGCATTTTTTTTATCCGCGCAAGACTTTTCCCCGATGTTCCAGTAATATAAATCCACAAGGACGAAATTGTTCTGGACCCCGTCCTTCCCGCCGATAAATTCGACGGCTATAAAGTGAACTTTGTCGTCGCAAATAAAAATATCAGCGTGAAATTCGTCAAGGGCGAAAAAAGAAAAGCGGTTGCATCCGGTAAAACCTTTTACCCTTCAGTCATTAACCCCTATCGTGAAGGCGGAGTCGTTATCCCCTTTGACGCATTAACCGAATCCGACAACGAAATAGTTTTCTTAACGAAATGATTTAATCGTTACACAAGCAAAATAACAATAAAAATCTGCGGCAAAGACACAAACTCAGCCGCGGATTTTAAAACGTCAAAGGACAACGGGACATAATACGTCCCGTCGCCCGATGACAAAAATAAGGAGTATGAAGAAGCAAAATAAGCTTAAATCAGCGTATAGAAAACCGTATAAGTCACGGATTGAGCATCGGCATTGTTGCGCGCAAGTCCCGCCATGTGCTGAACGCCCGAACCGAAAAACGCCGCAAGCTGGCTTTTCTGATTAGCCGTGCAGGTATCATATCTGCCTTGATCGGCGGGAGTTGCACACGACTCCAGCACAAAGCTTCCGTCAGAGGTAATCGTAAGGACTTTAATCGCGTCGACGCCTGAGCCGATATAAAGCTGAATGCTGTCGGCGTAGCGACGGACGGTAAAAGTAGCGGAAGTATAGCTGTTTACGGAGCCTTCTACGTTAAGCACAAAATCGTTGCCCATCCACAAGCCGCTGCATTCGACGATTACACTTGCGCCGCCTTTTTCCCAATTGGCGATCTGGAAAGAAAGAATACTTTTGCCGTTGGTAAGCGACATGCCTGCCATATTGGACACGTTTTCCATGGTTACAGTATATTCATACGCCCCCGAGGTAACCGTCTCCGGCATATAATAAAAGTTAGATGTGTTATCGGTAAGTGTGAAGCTGCCGTCGCGGGAATCTACAATTTCTTCTTCGGTAAGCGTACCGCTATTCAAAGTTATGCCGTTGACCGTCCCGGACGAAGCAAGCATGGTTTTGGGATAAGCGGTAAGAGTGACAGTTTTGTTTTCCTCGTCCAGCGTAACCAAATCGGCAAGCGCGAAATCGGTTTTGTCGGTATAATGCGCTTTATAATCGCCGGCAGGCAGATTTAATGCGAACATTCCTTCCGACACCGCAGCATCGTACATTGCTCCGCTTAATGCGGTAAACTCGACCACTCCTTCGCCCGTACCGCCCATAACGTTGCCGCTGGCGCTTATCAGAGTCTTTTCCTCGAAATGCGCGGTATAAACGGAAGTTATGCCTTGACGGTCGTAACTTGAGTATCCCGCCGCAAGCATAACGTCGGGGCCGAAGAATTCCTGAAGTTTAAGGTCGTTGGCGGCTTTTCTTTCGGAGTTGTTCACCGTCCAAGAGTCGTCCGCAAAAGTTATTCCGTCCTTAGTAACGGTAAGTATTTTCATTTCTTTGCCGTCGGGGCCTATGGAAAGTACTATTTTATCCGCGGTACGGGAAATTTTGAAGTACAGTTCCATTTCGCCGTGCCAAATCATTTTATTGGGGCTTGCACAGTTAAGAACGTAGTCGTTGGTGCCGTCAGTACTGCGTTTGACGTCTATAATCACTTTTGAGCCCTGACCTTCCCAGTTTGCGCTTTGGAAAGAAATATAGCTACCCGTATCTACGTTCTGAATGCTTATTCCTTGCATTCCCTCAGTTACCGAGGTATCTTTAGCCGTAATGTACGCGGTAAACTCGAACGGATTTACGGTGGCCGTGGAAGGCAGAATCACGCTTTGTCCGAACGACGCAGGTACCTCGAACGTTCCGCCGCCTTGAGCAGATGCCTTTTGATCGGCATAGGTGCTACCCGTCATATAAGTGGCATCCTGCATAACGCCCGTTATGTTTTCCGCGCCGAGGGTTTCATCGATGAACAGCGCCTTTTTGCCGTCATAGACTACGGCCGTAATGCCTACCGGAACATAAGCATTAAGCTGAGCGCCGTCGGTCGCCGTGCGTATGAGATTTGCAGGATTGACCGCGCCTGCATATATCGAAAGGTTTTCGCCTGCGCCGGTAACCTCGACCGAAGTCAGTTTAACCATATCGCTTTCCGCCGAAAGAACAACTGAATAATCGGAGAAAGTCACGTTATCGACGGGAGAAGAATTATATCCTATTCTATGGCGAATACCGAAGCCTGCGGCAACCGGAACGCCCTTGAACGGTATATCAGTTCTATCCGAATCGGAAACCTTCCATAACGGCGTGGTATCTGTATTGATAAATACAAGCGGCTTGCCGTCGATCAACAGATACAAAAGCTCGTTGTCACGCGTAAGCGTCATTTCAAAATCTGTTTTGTCAAGCGAGGCATAGTCACCGTCATTCATCAGCCATAACGGGCTATCCTTACCTATATATATGTCATTCCAGCCCGGCTTATATGACAGTATGATGACATTGTCGCTCCAGGTGTTCCATAATATGGCGCTGCTCGCACTGCCGTCGTAAACGGGAACGGAAAGAGTAAAGCCGATTTGTCCTTTGGCTTCATTTTCGGAGGAATTGACTTTCACATGCGCAGATAGCGTGAAAGTTGTGGAAGCGGGCATAGCAAGCGACGTAAAACTGTAACGACTGGAATCTATATCAGGCTCGAAAATACTGTAACTTCCGTCTTCGTTGCGCACAACAGCGCCCTGTCCTTCCGACGAATTATCCACCCACTTACTGCTCTTGTTTTCGTCAATAGCGTCGGTAGCAATGGATTTAATAAGCAATGAATCGGTAAAGCCGACCGTAAATTCTCCCTTACCGTACTCGGCGGGGGTGAGATTGACATATTCGGTCTTGCCGGACACAAGCGTAACGGTCTTGCCCGCGACGGTAGCCTCACCGTTGCCTGCAACCAATATGTTGACAAAATTTACGTTGCCGGTGTCCACTGTACGCAGCGATTTTACGGTAGCTTCGGCTTTACCGGACGCGCTGAGCATCAGTCCGCCCGAATATGACGTCGTAACGCCCGAACCCGTAACGATTACTCTTTGATAAAGCGCTTCGCTTGAAAAATCGTTGATGTAGCCGTAGCCGAATTCCTCCGCCTTCATTTCGGGGGAAGGTTCGAGAAGAACTCCGCTTATCGGCGTTGCCACTACCTGATAAGTCGCGTTTTTCACGTAATTTCCGTCGGTTTTGGAAACCGTGAACGTAAACCTGCCGTTCTGAGCGGTAAGACTGCCGTCGTTTGTAGATGCAAGAACGGTATCAGTTTCTCCTTTCAGCACCAGCTTGTAATCCACAATGTCGACAGTATTTTCGTCCCACTCGAATACAATCTCAGACTCGGACTCCTTCATCACCACATCGACTGCGGCACTGTAACGATCCAGCGTAACGGGCTCCGTCCGGGTATTGCTTTCGCTGAAATCCAGTTCGCCCGATTTTTGCGCATATCCGTCACATTCGATTGCGTAAGAATATTTCCCGTAAGGAACTTTTACGGTAAACGCGCCGTTAATTCCAGTAAAACTATATACTATTCCGCGCTCCGAAATAAGCGTAAGTGTGGCTTTGTCGCCGTCGTTTACGTTGATTTCTCCGCTTAATTCATGATTTTCGATAAACTTAAAATCGCATTCGTATGTAAGTGCAGCCGCAAGATAATTGCTTGCAAGCACCATCGCGTGGCTTACCGAATCGCCGAAGAAGCCGCTTAAGACCGCGTTGTGCGCGTTTAATCTGTCGGCGTTGTTGACCGTCCAGCCTGCAGACGCAAACACGTAGCCGTCCGCCGTCACCGTCAGCACTTTTGAAACGGTATTTCTGCCGACGTAAACCTCTAACTTGTCAGCAAAACGACGTAAAGTAATAGTGGCGTCCACTCCCGTAGCGGCATTCCACACGTTGTCTGTGGAAACGGATTCGCAATATAACACGAAGTCGTTGCCGCACCAGGTTTCGGCAAGTTCTATAACCAACCGTTTCCCGTTAGCTTCGCCGTTAGAAAGCTGAAAGGACAACGCATAACTTCCGTTTGTCACGCCTATGCCCGCCATGTTGGAGTTGCCCGCGTCAGCCGTCATGCGTACGGAGAATTCATACTCCTCCGCCGTGGAAGTGTTGGGCATCACCAGTCCGTAAGCACCCGCAGTATTGCCGAGAGTCAAGGTTCCGTCCAGCGAGTCGGCGCGTTTTTCCAAGGAAAGGAAGTCTGAACCTGAGCAGTAACTTAAATACTCTTTTCCGTTAACAGCTACGGAAGAATCAATCTCGTACAAATCGGAAGTCGCCGTGATTACAAGCGCGCTGTTTCCGTCCACGATCTTGTCGAAAATATAAGCGGAAGCTCCCTTCGATTTATAAACCACGTCGTACGTGCCTTCAGGCACTTCTATCGAAAAAGCTTCGCCCGATACATCGAAAACGTATTCCACTCCGCCCGAAGAAAGCGCCAGTTTGCCTTTATTTCCCAAGGCGCCCGAAGGTAAGGCCACGGTGCCGGTCACGGTTATCGTCTGAAGCTTTTCAAACGAATATTCGTAGCCTCCCTTGGTATCGGGAGTATATTCGTTGCGATACAGCACGGCCATGTATTCTTTGCCTTCGCCCAAGAATTCGGACAGCAGCTGTTTCTGTTTTTCAAATCTCTGCGCGCTTGTCATGTTATTCAGCACGCGCTCTTTTATTTTGCCGCCGTTAAACTCGTAGGAATCAGGGGTAATGCGCACAATCCATACCGCGTTATCGCCCTTGCCCGCGCAAACGGTCAGCGTGGTGCCTGTTTTGATGATCGTATAAGTTGCATCGGTTTTTGTATTGGGACTGACGGGGATTTCCACCTCAAGCGTGTTGCGGTTGCAATCCAAGTAATCCGCTTCCACCACGAGATTCTGGCCGCCGCCCTCCCAGCTTACTATCTGGAAGGAAAGAGTAATCTCGCCGTCAGTGATACCCATGCCCGCAAAACGCTCGATGTCAGTCATAGTCACGGTATAAATAAAGTCGTCCGTCGTGACAGTGTTAGGCAGCAGATAAAGTTTACCCGCGGGAAGAGCGTTCAGGTTTCCGTCCATTGCGTCGGCACGGAAAGCAAATCCGTTTTCGGAATCAGCGGTAGCGTTTACGGTAATGCCGTTTACCTCGGCGACGTTGTCAAAATCGTAAATATCCGAAACAAGCGTAACTTCCGCCGCATTGCCGTCGCCCACGACTTTATCGGAAAGGTATGCAACAAGCCCGTCCGAAGAGAATCGGAAATTATAAGTTCCTTCGGGCAGCATTACGGTAAATTCGCCGTCAGCATTGACCTTGTTTTCAAACGTGCCCACGCCTTCCGCCTCTATGATTACAAGGGTAAAGTCGGTACCGTCGGGCGCCGAAACGGTGCCCGTAAAGTCAACAAGATAGGTATACTCGCTTACGGTTACGGTATATGCGTTGTCGTAAACGAACTCGAATACGGTGCTGAATGTATCGGCGTTGTATATTCCCTGAATTTCCTTGTAATCCTCTCCGCCGTTATAGGAAAGCTTAAGGGTTTTTACGGCTTTATTGGGATCTGAGGCTTTGA
The DNA here is from genome assembly GCA_944363615.1 of uncultured Clostridia bacterium. Classification (GTDB taxonomy): domain Bacteria; phylum Bacillota; class Clostridia; order Christensenellales; family Pumilibacteraceae; genus UBA10677. The sequence goes on from CALVUQ010000023.1 coordinate 19,440, forward strand.
TTTCGATGCGGACGGTGCTGTCAATCGCGAACCCGTCGCCCACCTTAAGTCCCTCGACCTTGGCAGAATAATCCTCGGTTTCGGTTTCAAAAGTAAACGTTCCGCCCGAAACAGCGTCATATGCGCCTTCTTTCCGGAAGTCGATATCCCATTCGACGGAACCCGTAGTGCCGTATTTGACCATGCCCACGGCGTTTTCGTCGCCCGCGTCGAAGAAAATCTCGAGGTCGGAGTTTATGCTGTCAACTCTGTCCGCGCCCGCCTGAACGAGGCAGCCGTTTACGGTGTGCACGCCGTTTTCGTCAAGGTACACCTTAAGCTTGCCGTCGCTGTTGAAAATATAGATTATGTTGTCATATCTTACGACGGTAAACTCAAGAGTTCCCGACGATTCGCCGATATCGTGAGTAAAGTCCGTAACGGCGATTTCGTACGACGTGGTGGTGCCGCTGTCGCCGATCGCGATGCACAGACGGTTTTCCTCCCAACGGCAGCTTTTAAGCACTATCGTCTTTGCGCCCGAAGTAATGCCAATGCCCGCGACGGGGTCGGTACCCTGATTTACCATCTGCGAAAATGAAATGTTTGCGCGCGCCACGTATTCGGAGGCGACCGCGGAGGTAAAGTACTGATTGACGTTGGAAGCGGAACTATAGTAGTTGTCGGTTTCTTCGTTGTACAAAAGCGTGCCCGAGCCTTCTACTTTAACGCCGTTTACGGTAACCGTACCGTAACGGACTTTTATGGCGTTTACGGTCATGGTGAACGCCTTGTCTTCCGCGACGCTTTCCTCTTCTCCGTCAATAGACGTAGACACGGTGGAATCGTCAAGCGTGAAGGAAGCGGTTACGTCGTGATATCCCTCCGCCGAAATCCTGACGGTATAATTACCACTGACGGTTATCGATCTGCCTCCTACCTCGTAGCTTCCCGCTTTGGGCAGAGTTACGACAACGTTGCCGCGGCTGTTGTTTTCACCCGTGTAGTACATAGTCCTGTTGTCACAGGTTATTACGTACTTGGCGGACAAAACGGGTTCAGCGTTTTCAGTCCCTCGTACGGGAATAAGCACGTCGACTGCCGCCTCTGAGGGAAACGAAGTGAAAGTTGCGTCGACAGATACGTCTGCGGAAGGCACAAACGTGTATTTACCGTCGGAAAGTCCCGCGGCCACATCGTCGTAAATGTCCGCGCCGTTATTTGTTATGGCGGTGAGGAAATAATTGGACGCGGGCGAAACTGTCAGAGTGACGGAATCGCCTTTTTTGACGGCAAGCTTATCGGACTGAACGTTTCCGCGCGCGGTTACGCCGGGTACCGACACGAAATAAACGTATTCCGAAAGAATTTCGTCAAGCTGCCGGGTTTTATCCGAATAATCGGTGAAAGAGTAATTGGTAAAAGTCGCGCCGTCGTTGGTGTACAGTCCAGCATAAACTTTTCCTGACAGCGTATCTATATACTCGCTGTCCCAGTATATGTCGTTATAGAAATAATAAAACTGACCGCCGCGCTTGATTATTTTAAGTTTGATGGTATCGGAAGAATAGGTTTCCTCCACCGTTGCGCTTAATCTTACGTCGCCCAGCCACTGCAGTCCGTCAGTTTTTCTTGCTGTGTTCAGCAGTATTTTCCTGCTACCCGCCGCGTTATCGGTAATGTCGCGCCCATCAACCGTGTAAACGTTCAGCACATCTTGCCCGGCCAAGCCAATCAGTCCCGCCGAAGGATAATAACCGTCGGAAGGAACGTGGATCTTCACATCCGTTTCCGCAATAAAGTCGGAAGAATAACCTTGTCTGAACCAAAGCACCTGAGTGCGGTTTTCTTCGGTTTCCGCCGTTACGGCAGCGTCGTCAATGCTCCAGCAGTCGGACGCCGCGACGCCGTTGTCCGCATTACCCATAACCGAAGAGGAATAAACGGTTTTAAGTCCCTGCGCACCGAATTTGAAATAAGTGTCAAAACGGTGCTTTTGCATGAACGAAGGAATGATATCCTTGTTGTCTCCGCTGTTTTCTCCTATTACCTTGCGGTAGGAAACATACATTCTGATTACGTCGGGACAGCCGTTTTCGTTAAGCTCTTCCTGAGTATAGTTCATGTCCTCCCACGTGACAAAAATCTCCGCAGAAAGCGAACGTGTGTTACCGCTGTTAAGCTCGCCGTCCACTTTTGACGCGGCAGTATAAGGCGTTTCACGGTAAGAACGCGAAGTTTTTGCGTCAATACTGAAATTCCTGTTACGAGTGGGATGAAATTCCCAGCCGTTGTTAACGTCGTAAGTGGGCTCTCCCTCTTTAACCAGTTGAACCTCGAACGAGGAATTGGTATCGAAAGCCGACCTTATATACCACTGTATATTGTCGTCCAGCGCCTCTAGCCCGATGTACAGTCCTTTTTGGGTAAATACCGTCGTGGCGGACAAAGTTATGCCGTCGGAAGAGTGCACCATTTTGTTCTGCCCCTGCCATTCTTCCTCATCCAGCACGCCGTCAATCTTCATGAAGTCGTCGGTTGCGGATGAAAAGGGTTTTTCGTATGTCATGTCGTAGGGCTCTGCGTCGTTAAAGTTTTTCGCGCAGCCCGCAACGACGGGAGCGAATATCATGAGAATTCCGATAACCGCGACCGCCATGGCCTTATACGGCGAAAAGCGTTTTTCTTTGTTTCCCGATTTCTCTTTTTTCATATTTTCATCTCCCCCTTTCGATTATTTCCCGAGTACCGTAATCTCGGAAATCCGGAGTTCGTCTCCGCTACCCAGTTTGTCGTCCGCGTCAAAAGTGATTTTTATTTTGTTAACCTTGATCTCGTTGAATGTGGCCACCGCCGCCGATCCCGGCTGAATCGCGCCTATGCCGACGGTATAATCCTCTACGTTGAAAGGAAGATCGAATATAAAGCAGTATTTTTCGTCGCCGTTGTGCCAGACGGGCTTTTCCGCTAGAGAGAATTCTATTTCCGAAACGTTTTTAAAGGCGGAAGCGTAAGAGTAAGAATTGTAAATAAGCAGCCCGCGTATCGAAACGGGCTCGTCAAACTCCAGCGTAACGGTAGTCTTGTTTTTTACGCGCAGTTCCTTGTCCGCGTTCCTCGGCATCGTCACCGCCATTCCGTCGTTGATGTACTTTTCGCTGTCGCCGACTACGTTGGTAGCGCTGACTTTTGCTTTATCCGCAACGTTGCGGTAACCCGAATATACCGAAGGAAGCGGCTGAAGCGAAGTCGTGGGACCGTTTGACACGGGAATATCGAATCCCAGGCTTTCCTCGTACTGCCAGCTTATCGAGTCAAGCGCATACAGACGTCCCGCGTCTTTACCCGCGAAAGGAGCAGGCCATTCCCAATGCACCAGCCAGTCCTGACCGTCCACCTTAAGGAACTGCACATGCCCAAGGTTGGACATAAAATTGTTTGAAGAATCCACCCCGAGAATGGTAGCGCCCTGTTTTTCGGTGGGTTTTATAAAATTGCCCAAAGGGCTGTAGGAATACGCGAATTTCACGTCGTACTGATAATTTCCCACGCCGCGCGGCGAATATGCCAGAATGTAAACTGTTTTGCCGTCCTTGTCGCGGGAGGTGATCATTTGCGGCGCCTCCACTACCGCGCCGTCCGAAATCTCGTTATTTTCCTGCTCGCTGCCGTCGGCGTAAGTCGTGTATCGGACGTAAGAACTTGACAAGTGTCTGGGATAAGCGGGGTCGTTGTAAGTAGAACCCTTATATTCCACGCGCACGAAAGTTTTACCCGCCGTACCCACTGCATTTGCGATATCCGTGCGGTGATAGGAGTTTGCCGCAAGCATGGTTATGGTGGAATAGTCGGGCGTAATCATGTCCTTCATCTTCATTCCCCATATGGTGTTGCCTTCCACGTTGCCGGAACTTACGTGCTTAACGAAATAAACGTAAAAGTCGCCGTTTTCATCGAAAAACGGATGAATGTCTATCGCGGCAAAATTTTCGTCCTTTTGTTTAAAGTCAGACGCTGCTTTGAACTCGTCGGTATAGAACAATTCGTCGCATTCCTTATCCAGCATAAAAGCGGGATTGATAGCGGTAACGACTTCGCCGTTTTTATTTACGGCGTCAGCGTCGCCGTAAACGTTTTCGCTACTGACCAGCCTGAAAGGACCCACCGGAGTGTCGGAAACGGCAATGCCCAGGTAAAAGCGGTCCCATTTGGTCGCCTCGTCGTTTTCATCGGCGTCGGAATACACCGCGCCCAAAGCACGCAACTCGTCGTTGTTTTTTTGCGAGCGCGCCGAAAAATACAAAAAATATTTACCGGAAGCTTCATCGTAAACGCACTCTGGCGCCCAAAGCGCATTTTGCAGCCACTCGTTTTTGTCGACGTAAAGCGCCATACCGTCGTCCACGGCGCCGCACACTTCCCAGTTGTTAAGATCTTTGGAGCGGGTAAGCATAATATGCGAAGTATAAACCGCGGGGCCTTTATCATTGTGCTCAAGCGGCGGAGTTTCGCCGTTTTCGGTGGAAGGAATTACGTTGGCTACCCCGGCGCATTCGGACATATACTGGTAAAAATAGCCGCCGTACTCCTCGCTTTGCTCCTTACTGACATAGATGACGCCGCTGTCGCCACCCCAGAAATCGGAATTGTTTTTGTACAATAAATCGGTGTCGTACCCCTCGGAAAGATTCATGCCGTCGGCGTAGGACAGCCTGAAGCCGGAGTTTCCACCGCAGCCGATAAGCGAAAAGCAAATGACCGCGCACACCGTAAGGCAAACAAGCAAATGAAATTTTTTCATAAATTTCTCCTTTTTTTTCAGTATCTTTTTAACCTTTAAGTCCCGAAGAAATAGCAACGCCCTTGAGAATGTATTTTTGGGAAATCAGATAAAGAACGATGAGAGGTACCATGGATATGACGCAACCGGCCATTCTGAGCGGCCAGTCCTGAACGTAAGCCTCGGCGAAAAAAGCAAGCGAAATCTGAAGAGTGTACATTTTTGCGTTTTGCAGATACAGAAGCGGAGGAAGATAATCGTTGTAACCTATGATGAAGTTAAGAATAAACTGCGAAATCAGCGCGGGTACGGCGATGGGCAGCATGATTTTAAAATAAACCCCTATTTCGCCCAGTCCGTCGATGCTTGCCGCGCCCACAAGGTCATCGGGGATTCCCATGAAATACTGCCTCAGAAAGAAAACCACGCCCACGCTTCCAAGCATTCTGGGTATCATGAGGGGCAAAGCGGTATTTATCCAGCCTATCGCATCGAACATAAGAAAAGAAGCTATTATACCGATACAGTTGGGAAGCGTAAGCGACGCAAGAAGTATGGCAAACATCGGCTTTTTAAGGTAAAAATCCAGTTTTGCGAACGCGAACGCCGCCATGGAACTTACGAACACGCCCACAATCGTAGCGGGCATATAAATCCACATGGTGTTGCCGAAGGAGCGCAAAAGCGAATTGCCCGCCGTTTTACGCGTAAACGCCTTTATGTAGCCGCTTAAAGTAAGTCCGGATTCCGGCCACCAGCGGAAAGCCGCGTTATTAGCCTCTATCGCGGAAGTAAAAGAGGTAATAAGCATTATGTAGGTGGGCAGAAGCACAAACAGGACGGCAAACAGAATAATGATATGAGAGCCTATAAGCGGATTCCTTTTCTTTTTTGCGGGTACGAACGCTGCGTCGTTCAGGAAAACATCGTTTTTCATTTCAGTTGCCTCCTCAATCGTAACAAACCCATTTCTGTCCAAGCTTGAAATTTATGCGCATAATTATGATAATTATAAGCGCGACTATCCAGCTTAAGGCGCACGCCATGCCCATACCCATGGTAGAAGTGTAAGTAAACGCCATCCGGTAAATGTAATACACAAGCGTAAGCGCCCTGTAACCCGGCCCCACGCCGTTGGTGGTGATGATCTGCATCACAGTCTGTTCCTGAAGCGCGGTGATGAGGTTCATGGTGACCATGTAAAAAACCGTGGGCGTAAGTCCGGGAAGCGTAACACTCCAGAATACACGTCTTTCGCTTGCGCCGTCAATGCGCGCCGCCTCCTGAAGCGACTTATTGATATTGGCGAACGCCGCCTCAAGCAAAACCACGTTGGTTCCGTTTTGCCACAGACTTATGGTGAGCACCGCGGGCATAAACCAGTTTTTATCCGTCATAAAGTGAATTTTGGGGATGTTAAGCGCGCTTAAAACCGTGTTTATGACGCCGTAATTGTCCTCGAAAATCCATTGCCACATAAGCGTAACCGCAACGGAAGAACACACCTGCGGAATGAACAGTATGACGCGCACCGCTTTTCCGCATACGATTTTACGCGTAAGCACGTTTGCGATAAACAGCGCAAGACACAGGTTAAGCGGAACTGACAGACAGTAATAAAGCGTGTTCAGCACAGCCGTCCAAAGCATATCGGATCTTAAAACTTCGACGTAATTGCCGAACCCAGTGAACTTTGCAAGAGACAGGTTGTAAGAATGCAATTCCGTAAATGAAATTGCAAGCGAAATTATCATGGGCAACGTGGTGAACAGCAAAAAACCTATGAACGGCGGAGATGCCATTGCTGTGGCGATGAAATTCCGCCGAAGTATTTTTCTTCTCCGCGCCTTTTTCTCCGCGTCGCTTCTGACGTGCAAATACTTACCGTAGCAATCCATTTTTCAATTCCTTATCTGCTGTATTTTTTGTACTGCTGTAACCATTCGTTAGTCCTCTTGATAGCGGGCGAATACCACTCTTCGTAAGTCATAAGGCCGTTTCTTACCTCGGCATTAAGGTCAACGCACCACTTCTCCACCCATACGTGATCGGGCATATACCACCAGTCGCCCGGGCCCTGAAATTCCAGCGCTTCGCTGAACACGCGGACATTGCCGGGCGCGACGCCTTTTTTGAACTCTACTTCGGGCAGCAAAGACTTCTGATTGGGGAAAAAGCCTATGGACGCACGTATGCGCTGGCCTTCCTCGCTTGCCATCCACATCATAAAGCGCACTGCGTCATCCTTTTTTTCCGAACCCGTGCGCACGACCATAGACAGCGAATTGCTGTGTCCGGCCTGTTTGCCCTGGGCTTTTACGGTGTCGCAGTCGGGGTCGGAAGGATCTTCGTATTCCTTATAAACGACAAGAGGCGCTACGTCCCAGGAAAAGCCGCGAGCCTTTGCTTCTTCCGACAAGTCCGCCATGTAAACGGAGGACTGCGCCAGTATCGCAAGATTACCCGAGAAGAAATAGTTCATGGAAGTACGCGCGGAGAAAGTCGAGGGGTTGGGGGAAATGTCCAGACCGTTTTCGCCGTCGATTACCGCGTTGCTTTTGGCTCCCAGCTTGAGATAACGGCTGAAAGCGTCGCGGGTCGAAGGCAGCTGGCTGAGCACGCCGGCATCAAGGCCCGCCTGAATTCCTTCCCAAATGCCCGCTTTACCCAAAGACTTGTCGGCGTGATAGTAATCACCGTAATCGTCTGGCACAAGCACTTCGTCCTTTCCGTCCACGGAAAGAATATTCATTTTATCAATAAAGCTTATTGTTTCGCCTTCGTTGTAAACCGTACCCGTCCTTCCCGTAAAAGTGCCGTCCATGACGACGTAATTGGGATTGGGGTCGAGAAGCGAGAAGTTCCATTCGCCGCTGCCCGTTAGGTCGTTAAGACAGTCGCCGCCCACCGACCAGCCGTAGTTGAACCACCACTCCGTAAAATAACCGTACTGTGTGCCGAATTCTGTGACGGGATCGGCTTTGTTTTCCTCGCCGGCTTTGGGGTTATATCTCCCCGAAAACAGCATGGCAAGGTCTTCAACCTCATCCCAGTTCATGGCTATACGATTGTTGAACACGGCAACTTCGCCGTTTTCGAAATCGGGTTTTATCCAGCCGCGGGTGCGGTCGCCGTCGTAGTAGTAGGGATTGACGCTGCGATAATAGCCTTTTTTTGGCACGGTGATACCGTTAAGCGCGGGAAAGTCGCTTTTCATTTTGCCGTTGTTATCCGCAATTTCGCCTGCATTCCACGCGTCGAGATTATTTTCATCCACGCTTATTTCGATAATGCCGGCTTTTTCGAACATCGTACGGTTGTAGTAAAGCGCGGTGGGTTGAGTGTCCAGCGGCAATCCGTATAACGGATCGTCAACGTGAGAAGTGTTTGTTTCCACGTTGTAACGCAATCTGTTAACCGTGGTAGGCATAATATCGCCTAAGCTGATGTCGGTGACCTTATCCACGTATTCCTGAATGGGACAGAAATACTGACCTATAATCCAGGATTTGAACTCCGCCTCGGCGATCAGAAAGACGTCGGGCCCCGAAGAGCTTGTGGAAGACACCTGAACCGTCTGACCGTAGCTGCCGTTGGGTTTTTGGCTGATATCCACCTTAATGCCGTGATCTTTACCGTACGAATCGTTGAAAGCGTCGGTAACGCGCGTGTACATATCCAGCTGGTCGGAAGAGCCGTATACCCAGAACTGAATGTTGTTGCTTGAACCGCCCCCGCACGCCGTGAGAAGAGGCGTGAAAAGCAATAAAGCAAGCAGAAAACAAACTATTTTTTTCATAATATCTTCTCCTTTTCGTCGAATTTATCCATAATTTCTCTTATCGCGCTGACGGAATATTTGGGATTGTGCCGCTCGTCCAGAAGACCGTTGGTTTCCTTTTCCACGTCTGTAAGCTGAGTGTAACACCCCCCGCAGAACACACCGCTGAAAGCGTTTTCGTTAAGCTTTTCAAACCTTTTGAGGAAATCCTCCTCCCCCTTTTCCGCCCCGCTGTAACCCCATCCGCCGTCCTTTGAAACGGTGATTCCGCCGTATTCGGAAATCATTACGGGCAGGTCGGGCAAATGCTCGCCGAACGCCATAAGCCTTTTCCACATGGGATAAAGATCGTCTTTCGGCGCGCGGTATTTTTCAGCGAAGTTTTCCCCGTACTTGGAGTAATCGTGGACCGTCACCACGTCGGTTGCTTCGACATTTTCCCATCCGTCGTTGGTAATCACCAGCCTTGTGTCGTCCATGGCTTTGGTAAGATGGTAAAGCGACTTTGCAAATGCTTTTTGCCGCTTGTCATAAAGAATTTCACCCGTGCCCCAACTTTCGTTCAGCGGTACGTAAGCTATTACCGACGGATGATTGTACACTTTTTCAATAAGTCTTGCATGCGCCGAAGTAAGAGCCTTTACGGATTTAACGGAAAACTCGTAACAGCTCGGAGTTTCCGCCCATACCAGAAATCCCAGCATATCGGCATAGTAGTAAAAATAGGGATCCTCCGCCTTCTGATGCTTGCGCGCCCCGTTGAAGCCCATCT
>CALVUQ010000024.1 GCA_944363615.1 uncultured Clostridia bacterium
AAGGATTAAAATCACATTATAAGACGGCGGAAAACGGACTTTTCGCTTGCATAAATTTTGTGCGGAGGTTATAATATACAATAAGGTCGGCTGTTTTTTTAAGCCGGACCTATCGATAACCGAAATTTTTTCGGCCGGAGGTATAAATCATGTATAATTCAACCAACCCTTCGCTTAAAAAATTACAGAATTATTGCAGCGGCGAAGAGCTTGTCGACGAAACTAAAACCGCGTCGTACCTGGGCGTAGCGCTTAAGGCTTTGTTTTTCATAGGCATTGCCATTGCGGCGGCGATTCTGTCCTTTGTTCTGCTTTATAAAAATCCTCAGCTGGCGGCAGTATTGCTCACCGTTTCTGTTATAGGAACTCTTATTTTCGGACTGGTTGCGGCGTTCTTTCCTTTTTCCTGTGCGGTAACGGGCGCGCTTTACGTGTTTTTCGAAGGCTTTTTGGTCGGATCCGTTTCCACGTTGTTCGACATAGTGTATTCGGGTATTGTTTTTGCCGCGCTTTTTTCCACGTTCATCACTTTTGCCGTTATGCTGGTACTGTTTGCAACCGGGATTATAAGAGTGGGCAGCAGATTCCGCAACTTCATGATTTCCGCGCTTTTGGCGATTTGCGTGACCCAGCTTATCATGTACGTGGTAAGTATGTTTTCCCAGACGGCTTATATGCTTTTTTACGGCAACGGCTTTCTGGCGATGATTATTTCCGTGGTAATGGTGGTTTTCGCGGCGTTTTTCATTCTTGTCGATTTGTCGGAAATAACCATGCTTGTGGACGGCAAAATGGACAAAAAACTGGAGTGGAACGCGGCTTACGGTCTGACGCTTACGCTGATATGGCTGTATCTGCAGTTTCTGCGCCTGTTCGCGATTATTTTCTCGCGGAAAAGATAGTCTGTTTTGCGTAAGGTTATTTGATAACTTTACATTCGGAAAAACACTTAAAATTACTGTTTTTGGGTAAAAAGCTTAATAATAAAATCAGAGCAAATTACCGTTTTGTTTAGCGTTTACTTGTCAGATAGCAAGGTAATCGTTGCCTGTTTAAGCGTTCAGGGGATTCGATTGACCTCAGCGTCATGACTTAACGCCTCGTGTAAAATTTTTCGCCGCGACAGCCGCTGCGATGGCCTATAAGGTCCTCTTTATTCGGGATAAGCTCAATTATGTTCCCGCATACGGGCTGGGGAAACAAGATTAAGCGTTAAGAATAATAAAAGCCGATAGCTTACAATATCGCAACTAAAGACAAAAACTATAATATCGCCACGGCATGAAAAAACTGCAAAAGTGCAACGAAACGTAAAAACTACAATATCACAACGGCACGTAAAAAATATACCGATTAGAACCTCGGGCAAGGAAGATATTATCGCTTCAGCCCTTAAAAAGGAAAATCTGTAAATGGAAAACGAAAATCCCAAAAAAACAACTCCCGTCAGAAAATCCGTTTCTTCGAATACGGGTTCCGGCGGAAAACCGAGAAAACTGAACGGCTCTGTAAGTGAAGTTTCCTCCAATATGCCGCCCAAAGAAAACGGCTTGCTGGAGGAAAAGTTCAAAATGGAAGTGGGCGAGGCGGTCGATCAATCGGTGTTCGACGACGAGCTGAGTCCCGACGATTACCGCGGTAAGGCTGTGACCATCGACGGCAATTTTCTGTCCAAGGAGCGGATGAGCACGCGCACCAAAACAAAGACGCGCGCGCTTAAAACCACGGACGAGTACATCAACAATGCGGAGCGCTACTATCCCACGATAGAACAGGGGCTTACTCAGGAACAGGTAAACAAGCGCATCGAAGACGGACTTTTCAACTATAACGGCGACAAAAGCGGTAAATCTTATCTCAACATATTCTTGTCCAACATATTCACGTTTTTCAACATGCTGACTTTTATCGTGGCGATTGCGCTTATCGTATTCCAGTCTGGCATCGAAAAATTGTTTTTCATGGTGATAGTTCTGCTTAACATCGCCATAGGTATTTTCCAGGAAATACGCTCAAAGCGCACGGTGGACAAGCTTAAGCTGGTGACGGCACCCACGGCGGTGGTTATAAGAAACGGTACCCGCCAGAGTATTCCCGTGGGGGAAGTCGTTCTCGACGACATCATGTACGTGGAACTGGGAAAACAAGTGTGTACCGATTCGATAGTCGTAAAGGGCGAAGCTGAACTTAACGAGTCGCTTCTGACGGGCGAAAGCGTACCCGTCAAGAAAAAAGCGGGCGACACGCTTTATTCGGGTTCGTTTGTGTCGGGCGGCAACTGTTATGCGCGCGTGGACAAGGTGGGCGCCGCCAATTACGTGGAAAAACTGACAAGTTACGCAAAGCGTTACAAAAAGCCCAAGTCCGAGCTTCGCGAATCGGTTTCGCTTATCATCAAGATGGTATCGGTGATAATCGTACCCGTAGCCGCGCTTCTTTTATGGCTGGGCACCCGCAACGCCGAGGTGGTGACCTGGGATATGTGGCGCACCAACGTCCAGCTTGTGGGCGGCGCGGTGATAGGAATGATTCCCGCAGGAATGTTTCTTCTGACTTCCGTCGCGCTTGCGACTTCCGTCATTCGTCTTGCGAGAAAGCGCACTCTGGTGCAGGACCTGTACTGCATAGAAATGCTTGCCCGAGTCAACGTTTTGTGCCTGGATAAGACGGGTACCATCACCGACGGAACAATGCAGGTGCACGAGGTTATCGAGACCAAGGGCAATAATCTCAATGTATCGGTCAAGGACATAATCGGTTCTATTTTAACGGCGACGGGCGACAACAACCAGACGTCCCTTGCGCTTGCGGAAAAGTTCGGATATTCTCAAAAACTTCATCCCACCGTAGTGGTGCCCTTTTCCTCGCAGAAAAAACTGTCGGCGGTCACGTTCGAGGGGCAGGGTACTTTTATACTCGGCGCGCCCGAATTCGTGGTAAAAGACCCGGGCGTCAGGATAGACCGCATAATAAACGAAAACGCGCAGAACGGTTACCGCGTGCTTATGCTTGCGCATTCGCCTTTGGATATTTCGGGCGACAGACTGCCTTCGGCACGCCGTCCCGTATGTCTTATAGTTATCGAAGACCATATCCGCGAAGACGCGCCCGAAGTCATCAGATGGTTTAAGGAAAACAACGTTGCGGTCAAGATAATCAGCGGCGACAATCCCGTCACCGTCTCGGAAGTGGCGGACCGCGTGGGCGTGGAAAACGCCGGGCTTTACGTCAGCCTTGAGGGCATGAGTACCCGCGAAGTCATCGAGGCGGCTACTAAATACACCGTTTTCGGCAGAGTCACGCCCGAACAGAAATGTACGCTTATAAAAGCGCTTAAGGCAAAGGGCAATACGGTAGCCATGACGGGCGACGGCGTAAACGACATACTCGCCATGCGCGAGGCGGACTGCTCGGTCGCCATAGCGTCGGGTTCGGAGGCGGCAAGAAACGTCAGCCACCTTGTGCTTCTCGATTCCAACTTTTCCTCCATGCCCGAAGTGGTCATGGAAGGGCGTAGGGTGGTAAACAACATTCAGCAGTCCTCCACGCTTTTCCTCATGAAAACGCTTATGAGCGTGCTGCTTTCCATAATAGCCGTCATCATGGCGTTTGCAAAGGTCTCGGACAAGCTGTATTTCTTCGACACTTCCAATCTGACGGGGCTTGAAATTTTCGTCATTGCGATACCGTCTTTCGCGCTGGCGCTGCAACCCAACAAAAATATAATCAAGGGCGGCTTTTTGTCAAATGTCCTAAAGCGTTGCGTCCCGGGCGGAATTACTCTCGTGGTCGCGGTAATGTCCGTATATTTTTACGATCGCATCGGCGGCGCAAACGGAATTGTGCTTTCGGAGCAGGTTTATACCACCATGCTTGTGGGCGCGGTTATGTTTACGGGCATAATGGCTCTCGTGAAAATCTGTCAGCCTTTCAACGCGTACAGAGTGGTGCTGGTGATACTCACTTTCCTCCTGGTCGCGGTGGTGCTTACCGCTTTCCTCGACATGTTCAACAAAATCGGAGTAATCACTCCTTTCGGCGATATAGTCAGCGTTTTAAGGATAGGCTTCCCCAACATTACGTACTTGACGTCGGTAATTCTGCTTAATTATTTTATACTGTCGCTACTGACGTTTTTGTTATCGAAAATCAAAATAGGAGAGAGAATCAGTGACAACAAACGAACTTAAAAAGCGCTTCATCGAAGTGTACGGCGGCGACGACAGACAACTGCGCGTTTTTTCCGCGGCGGGCAGAGTTAACCTTATCGGCGAGCATATCGACTACTGCGGCGGAAAAGTTTTTCCCGCGGCGTTAAACCTGCGCACTACCGTTGTCGCGCGCAAAAACGGTACGGACAAAATCAATCTTGCCGCTACTACCATAGGCGACAGAGTCTCGCTTGCGATAGACAATCTTGACGCTTATCGCGACCTTAAGTGGGGCGATTATCAGGCAGGCGTCGCTTTTACCATGCAGCAGGACGGCTATGAAATCGTGGGCTGCGACCTTCTTTACGACACTACGGTGCCTTTCGGCTCGGGCCTTTCTTCTTCCGCGTCGATAGAGGTGGCTACTGCCATGACGCTTGCCACGTTTTCGGCGGAGGCGGGCGGCAAAGGCGTGGACCTTGTGCAGCTTGCGGTACTCGGACAGCGTTCGGAAAACACCTATAACGGCGTAAACTGCGGTATAATGGACCAGTTTGCTTCCTCTTTGGGCAAAAAGGACAACGCCATTCTGCTTAATTGCAAAACGCTCGAATACGAATACATACCTCTTGAGCTGGGCAAATACAGCCTTGTCATTGCCAACTGTAACAAACCCCGTTCCTTACAGGACAGCAAGTATAACGAACGCCGCGCCGAAACCGAAGAGGCACTGGAAAAATTAAAGACGGTTATACCTTCCGCAGATTGCCTTGCGGACATTTCGCCCGCACAGTTTAACGAACTGGGTAAAAAAGTGCTGTCCGGCAAAGTTTACGACCGCGCAAAGCACGTCATCGAGGAGTGTGCGCGCGTCCTTGAAAGCGCCGAGGCGCTTAAAAAAGGAGAAATCGAAAAATTCGGCGAGTATCTCAATCAGTCGCATTATTCGCTGCGCGATTTGTACGAGGTTACGGGCGATTACCTTGACGCTCTTTCCGCCCGCTCTAGAGAGTTTGACGGCTGCATCGGGTCCAGAATGACGGGAGCCGGGTTCGGCGGTTGCACCGTGTCGCTGGTTTTAAAGGATAAAGTGGACGAGTTCATAAAGTACGTGGACGAAAAATATTATTCCGACATGGGCGTGCGCGCGGCGTTTTATAAGACCAGCATCGAAAACGGCGCGCAGGAAATCAAGGAGTAATTTCCCTTTTTTCTGTTGTTTCGTTTAATAAAAATCCCGGTTGAATGACAATCGGGATTTTATTTTGCGATTTTGCAGATACTTTAAAAAACAGTTTTTTCGGCATGAAAAACCTTGAATTTTTCGATTGTCTCTTTTAAAACGGTTACCTTTTTCAGTCCCGATTGATTTTTTTTAACTTGAGTAACTGATTTAACGTAAGCAACTAAACACGCGAAATTTGCTTTTTTTTTGCCACCGGTACCCAATGTAATCCTGGATAGTCGTTTTTATTGTGAGTAACACGTATGCTTAATTTGCTTCTTTTGCCACTTATACCCCATAAATACCGCGATTGCCGTTTTTTGCCGTGAGTAGCACTTTATCAAGTTAGTACATTTGATAATGTTATTCATATTTGTCGCGACTGTTTCTTTCGAAATAAGCAGGCCTCGTATGTGCCGATTGCCGCTTTTAAGTCGGTTATGGTATTTGGCACTATTTCTGCTTTTGACGTAACCTTGCTTGTCCCGATGATTGCGGCGAAACGCTTATTCGGTTGCGGGCGCAGATATCGGTTGCGGGCGCAGTTATTTAAACGCCTTAACGGGGTTAACAAGAAAAAATAGCGATAGCGGTGAAAAAAATTAAATTTATATTAAATTTGATTGAACGGGCGACTTGCGTATTGACTAATTTTTTCGCCGTTGTTAAAATATTAGCGTAAGATAATTTACCGGGCAAATTTTCTTTAAAAAAGGACTTGAAATAAATGAGTAAAACCAACGGTGACGAAAAGAATACCGTAAAGAAGAAAAGAAAAATCGGGTGTGGCGGAGCAATTCTGATATTTTTTCTGGTATTGCTGCTGTTGCTGGGCGCGGGCATAGGCACGGGCTGTTTTTTCCTTAACAGATATTTAAGGCAGAATTTCGACATGTCTTTAGGGGAGGCGTGGGGCGTTGTCAACAGTCTTTACGACGCGGACCGCGATAAAATAGTGACCAACGCGCCGTCGGCAGATGATGAAAAGGGCATATATTCCGCAGTGGAACAAAGTCTTTATCTAAAATCGGGCACGCTTGACGAAACGGATCTTAAGGCGATAGCGGGCGCAGTTAGCGGTACGGATACGGGCGGAGCAGCCCAAACGCAGATTAACGCCGTAAGGCTTGCCGCAGCGCAGGGCGATACGCAGTCAGCGCTTTTCAATCTGTTTTCGCGCGACAATGCGGATCTTGAAAGGATAAGGCTTAAGTTCACGGACGAATACGATTACGCCGCTTCTTACGCCGACGATTTTGTGGTGTCGGTGACCGACAGACAGCTTTTGTCGCTGGTAAAAGCCATGACCGAGACGGTGACCGCCGAGAACGGAATGTTGTCCGAAATGAGCTTTGAACAGCTTATTTTAAGTCGCAACGATGCTTCCGATCCCGTTATCGCGCTTACGGTAAAATTAAACGTACAGAACGCATTAAAGGGATTTACTTCCGGTATGCCTTCATTTGCTCAGGGGCTTATAGGAAATCTTGCGCCCAAGGAAATTTACGTGACCGCTTTCGTCACGCTTGACGGAACAAACTCCACCGAAATAGTGATAAACGACATGGACGCCGAAAAGCAGGAAAGCACTTACAAGCTGATAACCGGCATATTGAAGTTAAGCGGACAGAACACCGATGCGCGCACCTTTATTAACGACGCCGTAAATTCTTATGCGGGCTCTTTTATCGAGGCCGCCGATAAATATCTCGACTTTGGCAACAACGTCGGCGACGGTAAACTCAATCTCGACCTGTATGCGGCTCTTGCACAAACGGTTTTCCCCGACAAAGGCATTACGGGCACCGAACTTGCGCGGCTGTATACGGGCGTGCTTTACTCCGACACTTCCGTTATGCTTGAAAGCAACGCCGAGCATCTTTTCGAGGACAAATATTACGTCGACAACAACGGAGTAACCGAAGAAATTTATTCCGCTACGCCCGTTGAAAACGGGGTTAAAGCGGACTATAGCGAAGAATTCATGGACGAGCTTCGCGACAAGTACCTTATCCGTACCGAATTTTACCGCGACGGAGACAAGATATACCATTCTCCCGCGTATAAGGACGGGGCCGGTACGGTTTATTCCGTCACTGACCTTAATTTCGACGGCGGCGAGATGCCCGAGGATCCCGACGGGCAGCCGATCAAAACGCTTTACCGCCTCAGCGGGCAGCCCTATACGGTAACGGTCAATCCGCCTTCGCAAGGCGAATATGATACTATTAACCTTATCGAATACGTCCGGTTGGATTTCAGCGATTTTGCGGCGCTTACGGGCGTAGGTGAAAGCGATAAAATCACGGGAACAGACATAGAGGACCTTTTCGATCCGACGCTTCTTACCAAAAAAATCGGAGGGGAGGAAACTTCCGACAGATCGCAGTGGTTCGTTAACCGAGACAATTCGGAAATAGTTTTCGACTTCAACGAAAAAATGCTGGCGGCGCTTATCGACGCGCAGACGCAAAGTCTGTTTAAGGAGAACGCAGACGGCGCGCAGACGGGATCCCCCGACGCGGACTCATCCAAGGAAATTTCCGACTCCATGAAGCTTAAGTTTTCCGCCCTTACCGTGGGCGAAGAGGAGGAGGTACAGCTTTCCGGCCAAAGCGGTGAGGGGGCGGACGAAGCGGCAAGCACCGTAACCGTAAAGCGTAAATACGTTACGCTGGGATTTACGGTTAAGACCGAAGGACTGTTTGACGGCGCGGACTTTTTCGCATCGCTTCTCGGCGACGAAATAGGCCTGTCGGTCAGACTGGACGTCACTCCGGAGCTTTCGGAAGAATATCTTGAAAAGCCGGTGGTTGTTTATTCCTCCCTGTCGGAGGCGCGTTCGCAACAGATTATTGACACTTTGGAGAAGGCGGGAGTAACCGCGCTTGATCCCGAAACGCTTCAGAATCAGCTTGCTTCTCCCGTACGCGACGCATTTGCTCAGATGCAAAAGACTTTGGGCAAAGCGGAAATAATCACGGGCGGGATAAGCGTGCCCGACGCTTTCGGCCTGATTGCGGGTCAGACTTTCAAAAAAGACGAAAATAAGACCTATAAGGGTGAAGTTATCGAGATAAGCGGCGACGAACTGCACAGCGCGCTTCAAGGCGTTTACAACACTCCCGAAACCGTGCTTATCGGCGAAAAACATTATCTTGCCAAAAACGGATCGCTGTCCGAAGTCTACAACGAGAGCGAATCCGACGCTTTTGCCCGCGACAACTCCGCCCAAAAGACGGACAGGATAAATATCGTAATGCAAAGCTCGTATGCGGGCATGCCCGGGGTGTCCGCCGACTTAGGCACCGTGTTGGGCTATTACGACGGCGGAGAGAATGAGGACGTAATGTTCATAACCTACGAGTATTCGCTTTCGGAGCATCTTGAAAGCGGCAAAACCGACACAAGCCTTATGACGGTGGAAAAAGCTTACGCGACATTCAAAGTGGAAAAGGTTCTGGCGGACGGCTATTCAAACGTATATAAAACTACGCTTATCGTTAACGAGATGTCTCAGGCGCAGCGTACGGTACTGGAAAAAATGATGACTTATTTCTCGCCCGAGGACGAAAATCAGTTTGCGACGCTTGAGTATCAGGTGGGCAGGTTCGCCTTCTTTACGGACAATACGCCCGCAATAAAGGACTATCTGGAAAACGGCGGCACTCTGTTCAACGAGTGACGGCGGCTTAAGGCTCTGTTCCCTTTAAGGGTAACAAGAGCCTTTTTTTCTGATCGGACGGCGCGGATTGCGACAAAAAATCAACTTTTCAAAGTTAACAATTGCGTTTTCGTGTCCGGATGTGATATACTTATACAGGAATGTATCTTACGGGTCTTACACTTGAAAATTACCGCAATTACCGATCGCTTAAACTTTCGCTGAAACCCGGGCTTAACGTGCTTACGGGCGAAAACGCGCAAGGCAAAACCAATCTTTTAGAGGCGGTTTATTTCACAAGCATCGGCAAAAGCATGCGCACTCCCCGCGATAAGGAGCTTATCATGTGGGGGGAGGACCGCGCGCGCATAAAAGCGGAAGCCGTGGGCAGATACGGCAGAAAAAAAGTGGAATTTCTTATCGACAAGCGCGACAACAAGCGCGTTGCGATAAACGGCGCGGAAGTCAGAAAATTGGGCGAGCTTATGGGCGTCATCATGACGGTGCTGTTTTCGCCCGACGAGATTGCCGTCATAAAGAATTCGCCCGGCGACAGACGCAGGTTCATGGACATTGCCGTCTGTCAGCTTTCGCGCGCGTATTTTTATCTTTTGTCGCGGTACAACAAGACTCTTGCCCAGCGCAACCGTCTGCTTAAAAGCGGCACCGACGGGGATACTCTGGACATATGGGACATGCAGCTTGCGGGGGCGGGGGCAAAAGTCATAAAGACGCGGCGCGGGTTTATAAACAGGTTAAGCGCGCTTGCGGACAGAAATCACAGATATCTGACGTCGGACAAAGAAAGTCTTACGCTTAACTACGAAAGTCTTGCGGGCGAAACGGAAGAGGAAATTCGCGACGTTTTTTTATCGGAGCTTAAGCGCACCCGCGACAAGGACGTTTTATACGGATTTACGCACGTCGGGGCGCAAACGGACGATTTTGCCGTGCTTGCGGGCGACGTGGACGTAAGAAAATACGGCTCTCAGGGTCAGCAGCGCACAGCCGCTCTCAGCCTTAAACTGGCGGAACTGGACTTATTCAAAGAAGAATCGGGCGAAGACCCCGTGCTTTTGTTGGACGACGTCTTCAGCGAACTGGACGAAAAAAGGCAGGAAAAACTCATAAGCAGACTAAGCGGATTTCAGACAGTAGTCACCTGTACTCACGTCGAGGAGAATCTGAAGCGTTATTTTACGGACGCTAATTTTTTCCGCGTGCAGAACGGAACGGTATCGGAAGTGTGATTATGCGTGCGACCAATACGGTTATTGTACAAAATTGTCATCGGAAGAAGGAAAATAAAAGCAAATTTAACATACCTTTTTTTAAGGTTTTCTATTGACAAACCAATCCCTGCAAAAGTATAATAAACAAAGCACAAGGGTGTGCGCTTTAAACTCAGAACATTTTGCTTGAATAACTACGGACATTGACGCGCTGAACCGCGTTTATGTCCGCTTATGTTATTAAGGGGAAGGCGCGCGGAGGTGTTTAAGGTGAAAAGATTCAGGAAAAAAGGCGTATTTGCCAAAACTTTACCGTATTTCAAAAACTACATGTGGGGATTCTGGGTGGGCCTTGCGCTGTGTCTTTTAAGCAACGTCGCCATACTTCTGATGCCGCAGATACCCCAGCTTATAATCGACAGAATATTGAATCCCGCTTTGGGTGAAAAGGCCGTTTACAGCGACAGCAACGTGTTTTCCTTTCTGCTTGACGGCTTTGCCGAGGACGACTACTTCGGCATGCTTACCGTTATGCTTATCTGCATGGCGGTCGTCAGTCTTGTAAAGTACCTTACGCATTACTTAAGGTGGAACATCACGCACGCCACGATGATGCGCGGGGAAAACAAGGTGCGCGACTATGCTTTTCATAAAATGCTGCGCCAAAGTCCCGTCGTGTTAAGCCGTTACACAAGCGGCGACATGCTTAACGTCACCAACAACGACCCGTCTGCCATAAAGGACTTGTACCTGCATCACATACCTTTTCTGGCGGGCTCGGTCTTCTCGATAATCATTTCCATGTATTTTCTTTTGATGATCAACCCGATTCTGGTGCTTGTGCCCGTTGTCACGGGGTGCATAACGGCCGTTATCGTGCGCGGATACAATAAAATTCTTCAGAAGAAGTACAACAAAATCCGCCAGGGCAACGTCGAATTAAGCACTTACATACAGGAAAACATCAACGGCGTCCGCGTGATCCGCTGCTTCGGCACCGAGGCGGACGAGATGAAGCGTTTCGAAAAACGCAACGCCGCTTTCCGCGACAACTACGTCGATCTTGCGCGCACCAGCTCCAAGTATTCCATGATATTCACATTCCTGGGCGAAACGGTAAGCATTATGTCCATAATACTGGGTATTTTCCTTTCCGTTAACGGCAATTTAAGCGTAGGAGAATTTGCCACCTTTACTTCGTATTTTTTTACGATAAATTCCAATATAGTGTTCATGGCTGGGCAGATAGGAAACATTCAGAACAGCGTGGTCTGCGCAAAACGATACTTCGAGTTTGCCGACCGTCCCGAAGCCGTCGCGGACAAGGAAAATCCTTTGCCCGTGCCCGACAAGCCCGCCATTTCGTTTAAAAACGTTTCCATGAGTTTTGACGACGGACAAAAGGCTTTGGACGGCATCAACCTGGAAATCCCTTACGGCAGCAGAGTGGGTATAATGGGCAAAACGGGCTCCGGCAAATCCGTGCTGATGAAACTGCTTAACCGTCTTTACGACTGCACCGAAGGCGAAATCCTTCTCGACGGGGTGAACATAAAGGACATGTCCGTCGAGGAAGTACGCAGAAAATATTCCTTCGTCATGCAGGACGTATTCCTGTTTTCAGAAAGTGTTGCAAACAACATCGCGTTTTACGATGAGGACGCTTCCGACGAAAAAGTCGTTCATTGCGCCCGTATGGCGTGCGCCGACGAATTTACGACAAAGCTTACCGACGGATACGATACTATCGTGGGCGAAAGGGGGCTTGGGCTAAGCGGCGGCCAGAAGCAAAGGGTGTCCATTGCGCGCGCTCTACTTAAGGACGCGCCCGTGATTCTTCTCGACGACTGCACTTCCGCCCTTGACTACGAAACCGAAAAGGAAATAACGGCAAACCTGTTTGAAAATTACGGGGACAGAACCATGATAGTGGCGTCCCACCGTGCGGGCAGCGTCGCCTACTGTGACCAAATCATATACCTCGAGGACGGCAAGATCGTGGAGCACGGTACCCACGACGAGCTTATCGCCCTGAAGGGAAGATATTATTCCGTCTTTACCGAGCAGGAATCGCTTCGCGAGGAGGAGATTAACTGATGGCAAGAAACCGTTATTACGAGGACGAGAAAGTTACATACAAGTTCAGCATGGCGTCCGTCAAAAAAACTCTGAAATATTGTATTCCGTACAAGAAAATTCTGCTGTCGATGTCCGTTCTTATGGTGATCATGAGCTTCGTTTCGCTTTTGCCGCCCATGATAAACACATACATCGTCGACTACGTGCTAAGCAAAAAAGGCGCTTTGGGTATAGATTGGTTTACGCTTGCGTTGCTGCTTGTGGGCGCCTATGCTCTGGTGGTGATTTCCACGACGATTTTCTCCTATTTCCGCACGCTGTACATGACTAAAACGGGCCACGCCATAGTGCACGATATGCGCTATGCTGCGTTCACCCAGCTGCAAAAGCTGGCGTTCGATTACTACGATTCGCGTCCCGGCGGAAAAATTCTCGTGCGCGTAACCGCATACCTCGACGAACTTGCCGCCGTGTTTTCCAACTCCGTCATAATGCTGCTGGTGGACGTATTTAAGATTGCGATAATTCTGCTGTGGCTGTTTGTTATAGATTATCGTCTTGCGGCCATAATACTCGGCGCCACCGTCCCGATGACGCTGTGCCTTGTGCTTATCAACGGCACTCTTTCGCGCCGCCGCCGCAGATACAGAAACAAGCGCAGTAACCGCACGGCTTATATCGCCGAAAACATTCAGGGCAACAACGTCACCAAGGTTTTTAACCGCGTTGAAAAAAACACCGGGATTCAGAAAGAACTCAATAAGGAAGTCACCGACAAATGGCAATCGGTTACTTACGTCAACGAGTTGCATTATCCCATAATGGACGCCTTTTTCTACATCGGCTTGGGCGTCGTGTACGTCGTCGTCATTTATATGGCTACTCACGGCATGGGGCTTGGCAGCCTTACCATAGGCAAGCTGATAGGTTTTATCTCTTATATGGGTATGTTAAGCGCCCCGCTTAACGATATGGCAAACATCCTGCAGCAGATAACCATGGCCACCAGCAATCTCGAAAGCGTGTTTGAAGTTATCGAAACGCAGCCCACGGTTACCGACGCCGAAGACGCCGCCGAACTTCCCCCCATAGAAGGCAACGTAACTTTCGACAAAGTGTATTTCAGCTACGAGCCCGGTCACCCCATTCTGGAGGACGTTTCCTTCGATATTCCACGCGGGAAAATGATTGCGCTTGTGGGCCCCACGGGCGCCGGCAAATCCACGATTGTGTCGCTTATAAGCCGCTTTTACGATCTTGACAGCGGCACTGTGTCCATCGACGGCCATGATATTTCAAAGGTAACCCTTCATTCGCTGCGCACTCAGGTGGGCGTAATGATGCAGGACAGCTTTATATTCTCGGGTACGATTATGGACAATATCCGTTACGCGCGCCCCGACGCCACCGACGAGGAATGTATCGCCGCGGCAAAGCTTGTGTCCGCCGACGAGTTCATTTCCAAACTGCCCGACGGATATTATACCAAAACGCTGGAGCAGGGCAGCAAACTCAGCACGGGCGAGCGCCAGCTTATCTCCTTTGCGAGAGTCGTCCTCACCGATCCGAAAATCCTTATCCTTGACGAGGCGACTTCTTCCATCGACACCCATACCGAAGAAATGATAAAACGCGCGCTGGATATAATTCTGGAAAATCGCACCAGCTTCGTAATCGCGCACCGCCTTTCCACCATCAAAAAAGCGGACTGCATATTCTACGTCGCCAACCGCACCATTGCGGAGGCAGGCACGCACGCGCAGCTTATGGAGAAAAAAGGACTTTATTACAAGCTTGTCAAATCCAATTCCGACGCTTCGGACAGGGAAAATTAAATCAGTTATTAAAGCGGTAAGGATTAAAAAAAACAAACAAAGAACCGACGCGGTAAAAAGCCTTTGCGTCGGTTCTTTGTTTATAAAATGCGTTATTGTCAGTCGGGCTTGAAATCCAACCATAAATCAATGTATTCGGCAATTCGTTTTTTAGCTGTTTCGGAACATTTTCTGTAATCGTTTATCAACTTGCGCTCCTGCAAGGATAAAGACTTATTGAGATTTATGCCGGCAGAACCTCGTTCCTCTTTGCCCAGCAAATAATCCACACTTACGTCAAAATAGTCTGCAAACAATAACAGGTATTCGTAAGGAGCTTGCCGTATTTCGTTTTCGTAATTGGCTATCGTCCCTGCGTTAATGTTCAGATCCCGCGCCAGTTCGCTTCTTTTTATTCCGTTTTCTTCGCGTAATTCTTTCAGCCGAAACATTTTGTTTTACTGCCTCCGCGATTATTATACATTTTGTATTGTATCTTATGATTTAAGCATACAAAATGATTGACAAATTTATTAAATATAAATATAATTTATACATAATGTATGATTTTTAACCCGATTTACAAAAAAAAGAATACAAGCGAGGAAAGAAAGTGATGGAAGAAGTTACTCAATACAGCCGTTATCAGCAGCCGCTGAAAAAAATGTGCATAGTTCAGATAATATTCAGTCTTATGACTGTGCTTACCATTGTCTGCCTAGTTTTTCTGCCGAATTTCAAAATGGCGATAAATTCGGAAGTTATGCAAGCGAACATTACCTTGCCTAAACTCTACGATGCCGAGGTTTGGGCGCAGATTTTGACCCAGGCAAATCCCGAAATAAATTTTTCCGTATTCGACGAATTGTACGCAATCGTCAAACCGGCAGGAGAGGCGGCTACCGGCGTAACATACGTTTCGGGAATTTTTCACATTTTCGGCGCCGTGTTCCTGTTTGCAGGCGTCACAATCGCACTGATAAGTCTTTTCAGGAATATCGCAAACGTGACTTCGATTGAAAATTACGCGATAGAAATGTTCGACGTTTTGAAAAATCGCCACTCCGGCATAAAAACAATCAACGGGCTGAACTCGGCTTCGTGGTTTATAGGCGGAGTCGTTTACGAGATAATGGCGGTGTTTTTAAGTTCCTTTCTGTCACGTATATACGGCGAGAAAACGATTACAAGCTATTTCACGAATTTAAGCGGTCTGTCGGCCGTCGGATTTCTGACCGTTATCATGGTTCTTGTGACAATGGGCATAAGCGTTTATCTGGCGCAAATCAAAAGAAAGATTAAGATTTCGGTTTTGCGCGACGAGTATCTTTTTCCGCGCAACCGATGACTAAGCAAATAAATTCCGTAAAACAAACTTCAGCCGAAACGTTAAAGCCGCGTTTGCCTAATTTACGTTATTCTGCTTTTATAGCGGCAGTTTACGGAAAGTTTAATGGGGAAGATAAGTTAAATTTTCCGTGCCGCGATTCAACCGAAACATTCGTTTTATCTCTTACTCGTTCGTCATAAAGCGAAAAAACATTTTCGTCTTCAGTTTTATCTGTATAAAATTTAGTATTCAGGCGATAATTCATTGAGAAATTTTATACGGAGCGGTTTTCATGATAGTTTATTGTCTGGGTGACGCAAAGGCAAAACGCGCCGCGTTCAGGTCGACGGACGGCGGCGTCAACAGTATGAGCATCGACAACGACGAGATTCTTACCGTGCTTAAAAACGACGGGAAAACTTATTTTGCCGTGGGCGAAATTCCTTTCGCGGACATGAGCGTGTCGGAGTTCGTATCTTACGGCAAATCTTTATGCAAGACTCAGCCCGCGCATCGAAGGGAAATTTCTTATTACGCAAAGCTTTTCGGCTTCAAATCCGTAATGGGTAAAAAACTGAAGAAGCTAAGCGTTCCGCAATACCGGATGGCGCAGTTTCTGACAAAGTACGATCTGTCCGTACGCGACGTCTACGTGAATTTCGACGGACTGGAATATTCCCGCGCCAACAAAAAAGCGGTTAACGGATTTTTGTCCAAAATAAAACGCTATTTCAACATTTACGTCGGCGTTTCCGATTTCAGGTTTACGCGTTACGGCTCGGCGGTGAGGCAATACGGCGCGGACGGAGAAATCAGCGAAATAATATTAAATAAATATCGCTCCTTGCGCGGGAAAAAGCGCGTATTTAAAACCTTACTGGATAAAACCGACCAATCCACAGGCGATTTCGATATCCGCAAGGTGGTAGTAGCCTGCGAGTAAGCATGAGACAATAAAAAAAGCGTGTGCCGAAGGGGAATCCTGAGCGCGCGCTTTTGTTTTTTTATTTTTCAGTATGCGGGATAATAAAAAGCGGATTTTTTAACAGACTACTCGAAAATACGTATTTTAAGGTTACCTAAAATAAGTGTTTGAGATTACCTAAAATACGTATTTTAAGGTTGCTTAAAAAATGTGTTTAAGGTTACCGGCTGCCCGTCATCAAGGATATTATAAGTTTAAGGTTACTTAAAAATATGTTTGAGGTTACTCGAAAATGTGTTTGTTTGCGGTTAAATGCGTTTGAATGCGCCTGTTTCCGCCTTCGATTGCGATTAAAGAGAAAGATTTTGCCGTAAGTACGATTGCGGCGTATCCGTTATTTTGCCGACAATGTTGGCGACGGAAAACATTCTTACGTTGAAGGAAAAGAAAGGAGTTAAAAGTTAAAAAATACGTCAGCCGTTTTTATTGGCGTTAAGCACGGTTTTCGGATTGTCGGCGTAAATTTTGTTGAAGTAGCGGTAAAACGTAGTCAAGGAGTCGAATCCGCAGGAAAAAGCGAGTTCCGAAATGGAAGGCGGTTCTTCGTCCTTGCTTTTATTCATAAAGTGCTGAAGTCTTACGATGTTGATGTAATTGGTTATGTTTTCGCCTATGTATTTGTTGAACAGTCTTGAAAAGTAGTATTTGTTGTACCCGAAAGTCGCGGCAAGCGAATCCAGAGTTATGGGATTTGCGTAATTGACGTCTATGTAGTTCAGCACGCTTACCAAAAAATCGATGTTTCCGTTTTTTTCCACGGGCACGGTGGGGTAGTGCCCAAACATATTGCCCAGAATGACGTTCAGGTAGCCTTTTTTGACCAGAGGGGGCATTGTTTCGCGCTCCTCGTACATTTTTTTGAAAATGGGTCTTAAGTTTTTGCGGTTGAATTCCTTGTCGTCCAGAAGGCCGGGAAGAGAACAGTGCTGAAAAACCGCATCGAAGTCGTTGCCGTAGTTATACGGAATGACCAGAAAAATTTTTTTATATGACGTGCATGGGGTAAAAGCATGGCGGTAGTAATTGTGCACAAACACTATGTCGTCCGGCATGGCGGTAAACGTCTTTTCGCCTACTTCGGACAGCATTTTCCCTTCAAAAACATAAAGTATTTCTATACTGCGGTGAAAATGCGGTCGGCAAAAAGTACTCAGCCCCCGTTGTATGGTAAGGTTTGTATCCTTATCGTGATGATATTCGTAGACTATATTTTCCACAATTTTTCTCCGAAAAGCAAAATGTCAATATTTGAAAAGTTTTTATTCATTTATGAGAGGAAATTGTCAATATTCGGTGGTATTATATCATTAAATAAATGCAAAGTCAACAGGGAGGAGAATGTTTTTCCCTAAAGGTTTGCACAAAAAGAGGAATTTTTTCGGAAGGAAGCATCATGAAAATTGCAATAATCGGCTACGGCGGCATGGGCAACAACCACAAGAAGTACATCATTCAGCGGCTTAACGACAGCGATTATCCCGAAAAGCTGGAAATTGCGGGCGTATACGACATCGATCCCGCCAGAAAGGCTTTTGCGGCGGAGCTGGGACTTAAAAATTTCGACAGCGCGGACGAGATATGGAAGGACGACAGCATTAAAATAGTGCTTATCGCCACGCCGAACGACCTGCATCTTCCTTATGTTCTTAAGGCGGCGGAGTGCGGCAAAAACATCATCGTGGAAAAACCCGCCGCGCTTTCAAGCGAGGAAACGGAAAAAATGTACGAAGCGGCCGCCAAGGCGGGCGTAGTGTTTTCCCCGCATCAGAACAGGCGTTGGGACGACGATTATCTCACCGTCAGGAACATTTACGAAAAACAGACCGTGGGCAAAGTTTACCGCATCGAATCGCGCGTAATGGGGTCTAACGGCATACCCGGCGCCTGGAGACGGGTGGAGCGTCAGGGCGGCGGCATGATGCTGGACTGGGGCGTGCACCTTATCGACCAGATGCTGCAGTTCGTTCACTCGCCCGTAAAATCCGTATACTGCGACTATTCGTATATCGCGGGGGAGGAAGTGGACGACGGATTCGACCTTGAAGTCAAGTTCGAGGACGGTCTTATCTACCGCATTGTCGTGGATACCAATACTTTTATAGAGCTTCCTCGCTGGCAGGTTTACGGCATGGACGGCACCGCCACCATTACGAATTGGCGTCGCGATAACGTTGAAGGAAAAGTCGTGCGCTGCATTCAGCGCGTGGACGACAAGCTGGAAGGCGTAAACGCAGGCAACGGTTTTACCAAAACCATGGCTGCGCGCCGCAGCGAAACGGTGGAAGAATTCCCGCCCGAAATAGTGCGCGGCGATAAAAACGCTTTTTACCGCAACTTTATGGACGCGGTGATAAAGGGCGTGCCCACTATCGTCAGAAAGGAAGAAGTTTTGCGCGTGTTTAAGATTATGGAGCTTGCAAAAAAGTCAGCCCGCGAAAACCGCGTGATTACCGAAAAAGTCTAATACCGTTACGGCTTTGCGCGTAAACGCAGTATTAAAAAATACGCATAGTCAAAGCGCGAAGTTTACGGAAAAATAAATCGGAGGAGTTAAAGATGAAGTTAAGCGTAGTAAGCGGTGTTTTGGGCGGAATGAGTCTTGACGAAAGCCTTAAATACCTCAAATCCATCGGGGTTCCCCAGTTCGAGCTGGGCGTAGGCGGCTATCCCGGCACAAAACATGCTGACGCGAAAGTGCTGGTTGCGGACAAAGCAAAGCGCGAAGAACTGGTCGAGACTTTCAGAAAGTACGACATGGAGATTTCCGCGTTGTCCGTTCACGGCAACTGCGTGCACCCCAATAAGGAAATCGCCGCGTCTTTCGAGGCGGATTTCGAGGCGGCCTGCGTGCTTGCCGGTCAGATAGGTATAGACAGAATCGTCACTTTTTCGGGATGCCCGGGCTCGGACAAAAAGGCTCAGCAGCCTTCGTGGGTGACCTGCGCGTGGCCCAACGAGTACCGCGACGTACTGGACTATCAGTGGAATAAAGTGCTTATTCCTTACTGGAAAAAAGCGGTTAAGTTTGCCGCGGAAAACGGCGTAAAGAGAATCGCGCTTGAAATGCATCCCGGTTTTTGCGTTTACAATCCCGAAACCTGCCTGCGCCTTAGAAAAGCGGTGGGCCCCATGATAGGCGCAAACCTCGATCCGTCGCACCTCATCTGGCAGGGCATGGACATCGTGGAAGTCATACGCGAGCTTAAGGACGCCATATACTATTTCCACGCAAAGGATACCTGCCTTAACGCGCAGAACGTCCGCGTAAACGGCGTTCTGGATACAAAGCCTTATGCCGACGTGGCGGAGCGCTCCTGGGTGTTCCGTACGATGGGTTACGGCACGGACGACATTACCTGGAAGAAGATTATAAGCGCGCTTAAAGTCGCGGGATACGACGACAGCATTTCCATCGAACACGAAGACAGTTTAATGTCGCCTAAAGAGGGACTGGAAAAGGCTGTAGCATTTCTTAAAGACAAAATCATTACCGAAAAAGCCGGTGAAATGTGGTGGGTGTAATCATGAAAGAAAAATTCGGTGTACAACTTTATTCCGTCCGCGAGGAAATCAAAACCAAAGGTTTCCCCGCCATGCTCAAGGTCATCAAGGAGGCGGGTTACGACTGCGTGGAGTTCGCGGGTTTTTACGACTATTCTCCTGAGGAAGTGGCTGAACTGCTGAAAGAGAACGGACTTACGGGTATTTCCGCACACATAGGCATAGACGCGATAGAAGCGCAGCTGCCCTACATAGACAAAATCGGGATCAAATACGTTTACATTCCTTGGCGTACTTATGAGGAACTGTGCGGTGACAAAATGACGGAGTTTATAGAAAAAATCAAACACGTCAAAAAACTTCTGGATCAGCGCGGCATTGTTTTCGGCTATCATAACCACGCGCACGAGTTTTCAAACGGCGGCGATAAGGTTTACGAGCTTATTTCGGCGGTAGACGGATTTACTTCGGAGCTGGATATTTTCTGGGCGGTTGCCGAGGGCAAGTCACCCGTGGAACTCATGAAAAAATACGGTAAAGCGCTTTCCGCCGTGCACATCAAGGATATGGATAAACGCACGAAGACCGAAGCGCGCGAGTATCCCAACGCCATAGTGGGCGAGGGCAAATGCGACTGCGAAAACGTCGTTAAGCTTGCAAAACAAATGGGAATAGACCTCTTCGTTCTGGAAGTGGAAGGATTCCCCTGCGACGTTTCCGAGTATCTTAAGAAAAGCTGCGACAACATGAAGAAATTCGCAGCGGAAAATTAAACGGTTATTTTACGGGGTAACCCCGATAAAAATTCAAGGAGATAAATTATCATGGAAAAAGTAAGAATAGGCGTTATCGGCTGCGGCGGTATCGCAAACGGAAAACACATGCCCGCTCATAAGGCAAACCCGCATTCGGAAATGGTTGCATTCTGCGACATTATTCCCGAGCGCGCCGAAAAAGCAAAGAAGGATTACGGCACTCCCGAATCCAAAACATATACCGATTACAAGGAACTGCTTAAGGATAAAAGCATCGACGCGGTACTGGTGCTTACTCACAACAGCGAGCATTGCCACATAACCGTCGACGCTCTTAACGCGGGCAAACACGTCATGTGCGAAAAGCCCATGGCCATGAACTACGAAGAAGCCAAAAAGATGATAGAAGCGCGCGACAAGTCCGGTAAATTGCTTACCATCGGCTATCAGAACCGCTTCCGTCAGGACAGCCTTTATCTTAAAAAGCTGGCCGACGCGGATAAATTCGGCGAGATTTATTATGCGGAAGCTACCGCAATCCGCCGTCGCGCCGTCCCTACCTGGGGTGTGTTCATCGACGAAAAGAAACAGGGCGGCGGTCCGCTTATCGATATCGGCACGCACGCGCTTGACCTTACCTTGTTCATGATGAACAATTACGAGCCCGATTACTGCGTGGGCAAAACCTATCACAAACTCAACAAACAGACCGAAACGGGCAATACCTGGGGCGACTGGGATACCGAGGCGTTCACCGCCGAGGACTCCGCTTTCGGCTTCGTTGTCATGAAGAACGGCGCAACCATAATACTTCGCTCCAGCTGGGCGCTTAACTACATCGACGCCAAAGAAGCGGTTACGCTTATCTGCGGCGACAAGGGCGGCGCGGATATGCCTGCAATGGGTAAACTGCGTCTTAACAGCGTAGAGGCGGGCCGTCAGGTGATTACCGAGCCTAATCTTACAGCGGGCAAGGTGGACTTCTTCGAGGGGGCAAACGGCGAGCCGCGCGACCTTGAGGCCGCATGCTTCATAAACGCCATTCTCGGAAAGGGCAATCTTTACGTCACCGCCGAGCAGGCTGCATGCGTGACGCGTATTCTCGAGGGAATTTACGAGTCTCAGAAGACAGGCAAACCCTATTATTTCAAGTAAAAGTAACGCAATTTTAAGTCAAAGGAGTATTTAAAATGCGGTTAGGCAGAATATGTAAATACGACGCCGAAGGCTTTGACCTTGTCAAAAGTTCGGGTTTGAGTTTTTTGGAGATTTGCTGTAATTATCAAAAGGACGCCGAGGCCTGTACCGCCGCCGAAAAATCCATAAAGGAAAACATCGCGCGTACGGGCATAGACGTTTCCTCCGTAGGCAGGTGGAATCACGACGTACAGGAAAACGGTAAAATCGTTTCAGATCGCGCGGACAGCTACTTTAAGCTTCTGGACACGGCCATGAACGTGGGCGCCGGAACTTTCGTTTGCGGCATCAACTACGACGAAAGCATCAGTCTTTACAAAAACTACGTCAACGCGATTGCGTTCTTTTCCCGACTTATCGAAAGGGCAAAGGGTTCGGACATTAAGATTTCCGTGCAAAACTGCAACTGGAACAATTTCGTGGTAAGCCCGCGCGAATGGGAAGTGGTGTTGGGCGAACTTAAGGACCTGTGGATAAAGTTTGACCCCTCTCATTCCTATAACCGCGGCGGCGATTACCTCGGGGAACTTTCCGATTGGGGCGATCGCGTGTCGCACGTCCACATAAAGGGCACGGTTCACGCAGGTAAAAACAAGGTGGACGATCCGCCCGCCGGCATGGACGACATTAAATGGAGATCCGTTTTCGCCGTTCTTTATGCCCGCGGCTATAACGGCGACCTCAGTATCGAGCCTCATTCCGCAACGTGGCAGGGCGAACTGGGCAAAAAAGGCGTGGATTTCACCGCAAAATTTATCAGGGAGTTTATGTTGTAATAAAATGAAAGTCACGATTTTTACCGAACACAACGCAAGCATGGACGGAGAGGAGGCTTTGAAATCCTATCCGGAGGGTATGAACGCTTGTCTTAAAAACTTTATCGCGGCGGCGGGACACGACGTCACGATGATCGTACACGACAAGGACGACGACGGCAGCGCTCTTACCGAGGAGATTTTGAAAAATACCGACGTTCTCGTTTGGTGGGGACACTGGTATCACGGGTCTGTAAATCCCTCAGTCGTGGATAAGGTGGCGGACTACGTCAATCGCGGCATGGGCTTTCTGGCCCTTCACTCCGCGCACGAGTCTAGACCCATGCAAAGACTTCTGGGCACTTCCGGCGCGCTTTCCTGGCGCGAAATGGGCGAAAACGAGCGCGTCTGGGTGATAGAGGCCACTCATCCCGTGGCAAAAGGACTTGGTAAATACATCGATATTCCGCACGAGGAAATGTACGGCGAGCCGTTTTCCATCCCCGCCCCCGACGAGCTGGTTTTCATAAGCTGGTTCCGCGGAGGAGAGGTCATGCGTTCGGGATGCGTTTTCAAGCGCGGTTACGGCAAGATTTTCTATTTCCGTCCCGGTCACGAAACTTTACCCACTTACAAGATAAAGGACGTACAGACGGTTATATTGAATGCGATAGACTACCTTGCGCCCGCGGCAAAAGTGCTTGATCAAAGCATAAAAAGCGTGCACGTACCCGATCCGCCCGAAAAAATCTGAACTCTATCATTAAAAAGCAAACAGAGTCTTTTACCCGAAAGGCTCTGTTTTCTTATATGCGGTTTTATGATTTTAACTTACATAAATATTCCGATAATTCGGCATATTAAACTTATGAAAGTTATTACGGCTTTGTGCGCTTTGGCTTTTGCGCTTATCCCCTCCCTGTATGCGACAAACTTATCTGCGGATAAAGGCGATTATCCCTTGCTTTCAGAAAGTACGGAAGAAAGCGTTAATGCCGATTGCGCCGGTTTTTTCCCTGAAACGCGCCACACGGCGGAAGACGTTACGGCAATATCGGACGACGGCGCCCGAAACGAGAACAAAAACGATTTCATAAAGTGGGTGGACTTCAAAGTCCCTTACGAGGTGCTTAAAGCGGATTACGAGCTGTATAGGGCCGCGCGGGCGGAAGGAACTTCAGACTTCGATTTTATTGACGCCCTTGCGTATCTTGCGTGTAAAAACGGCAACTCTTTTGAAACGAAAAGCGACAAAAAGCGGCTTGAAAAACTTGCCTCAAGACTCAGTGAAGAGCATATTACGGTCAGCGAGGCGCTTGGCGAAAATAAATATTTCGGCTATTACCGCGAATGTTACAAGGCGATTTTCGGCGGCAACTTCGGCGAGCGCGCCGACGGAACAAACGGACTTACCGCGTATTTCCCGCTGGCTAAGGGATATTGGTTTTCTCATTACGACGACTTCGGCAACGCCAGAAGTTACGGATTCAAGCGCAGACATCTCGGTCACGACATTATGGGCAGCGTGGGTACGCCCGTTGTCGCCGTCGAGGGCGGAGAAGTGGTCGAGTGCGGCTGGAACCGTTACGGCGGCTGGCGCGTGGGCATACGGTCGGCAGACAAAAAAAGATACTATTATTACGCGCATTTAAGAAAGGACAAGCCGTTTTTCGAGGGAATCGAAAAAGGCGTTACGGTGGTTGCCGGACAACCGATAGGCTACTTGGGAGTAACGGGTTACTCGACCAAAGAAAACGTCAACATGAAGACCAAACCGCATCTTCATCTGGGGTTACAGCTTATTTTCGACGAAAGTCAGGTGGACGGAAACGGCGAAATATGGATAGACTTGTATTCGCTGACAAGGTTCTGGCTGGCGTGCGGACAGCGCGCGGAAGTGGGAAATAATTAGATTTTCGCCTGAAAAAATCCTTTTTAAGACAATTTTCCGCGTATAAGGCATAAATAAAGCGCGATTTGTGCGTTCAGCCGATTTACGGCAGTGCAATTATATAAGACGGCGTAAAGCCGATTGAAAAATTTTTTGCCTCAAAACGGTTGCAAACGCTTAAATATGGAGTTATAATATCTATACTGCGGGAAGAGTGTTTTTTCCGCGGTTTTTATTTTCGGAGATGAATCTGATGCGATTATCCTCAAGCGGGACATATATCAAAAACATTATTCTGCCCGGGTTCGTGATAAGCGGCCTTGCGGGCGTCATTACCGGTGCGCTGATATTTTTCTACAAGTGGGGCGCGGAGTTCATTTCGGATTTGTCGGGCTCGATTTACGCATTTATATTGGAAAGACCGGTTTTCGTGCCCGTCATGCTTATCGGCTTAGTGGGGCTTGCGCTTATCATGGCGTTTTTCATAAAATGCGCGCCCGCCGTCAGCGGAGGAGGTATTCCCACCGCGGAAGGCATACTGCGCGGGCTGATCACCTTTAAATGGCTGCGTACGTTTTTAAGCATGATAGTCAACAGCTACATTGCGTTTTTTACGGGACTGCCTCTCGGCAACGAAGGCCCCAGCGTGCTTATCGGTACGGCTTTGGGCCGCGGGACGAATAACCTTTTCAACCGTACTCCCGCCTGGGACAGGTACGTGATGACGGGCGGCGCGGCAGCGGGCTTTGCTGTTGCCACGGGTTCGCCCGCTACGGGAATAATCTTCGCGCTTGAGGAAGTGCACAAGCGATTCTCGCCCATGATACTTATGGTAGCGCTTTCGTCCGTGGTTTTCGCATCGTTTACGGCCGAAGCCCTTTCCATAATTTTCGGCAGAACCACTTCCATGTTTTCGCTTACGGCTTTCCCGTCCGTGCCCGTCAGCCGTTACTGGATGGCGATTGTGTCGGGCGTGGGCGCGGGCATTATCGCTTTACTGTTTATCAAAGGCTTTACGCTTATGTATAAGTTGTTAAGCGAAAAAATAAAAGCGGTGTCCATCGAAGTCAAACTGATTTGTCTTTTCCTGCTTGTCGGCGCGGTGGGACTGTTGCTTCCTTCGGCGGTGGGCAGCGGCCACTCGGTAATAGAAGGAGTTATGATACGCGAGTACGTGTGGTATATTATTTTAACGTTGCTTGCGGTCAAAATAATTCTCATTATACTGTGCGGCGGCGCGGGCGCAACGGGGGGGCTGTTTATTCCCATTCTTACGATCGGCGCGCTTACAGGCGGGCTTTTGGCTGAACTCATGCTGGTTATGGGTGTTCCCGCCGAATATTATTCCGTTATCGTTACCGTAACCGTTGCTTCTTTCCTTGGCGCAACGCTCAGGGCGCCCATTACCGCAATAGTGTTTTTTATCGAGGCTTTTTCCGGGTTCAACAATATTCTGTTTGCCGCGCTGGGCGTGCTGATTTCTTTCGTGCTGATGGAGATTCTGGGCGTCAAACCGCTTTACGAAGTAGTGCTTGAGCGTAAACTGAAAGTCATGCATAAAGACGACGTTCCTCAGATTATAGATATGGAGGCGGTGGTACAGAAGGGCGCGTTCGTCATCGGTAAAACCACCCGCGATATTTTCTGGCCGCCGTCGTGCCACGTCATGACCGTGGTGCGCGCGGGCAAAAACTATATTTCCGACGCCCGCATGGACAAGGACGGCGATAAAGTGCTGAAAGAAGGGGATACCCTGCGCCTGAGAATTCAGACCTACGACCGAAGCGAAACCGAAAAACTCGTTTCCGATCTGGTGGGTAAGCAGGATTACGACAACGACGATTTAAGAAGCCGCATGCCCTGACGGCATACGCTGAAAAGTATTTTGTATCGGTTTTCCGTAACGCGACGGAAGACCGATTTTTTTTCGCTTTTGGCGTAAACTCAAAAGCAGCAATAAAAACTTTTTTCAGTATAAAAATCCGTTTGTTACCGATAATTACATAAGGTTATTCACTAAGAAATTCTTTAAAGGCGGTACCGAATTTGCGTTTACCACGGCATATAGGCGTTATTCCCGACGGAAACAGACGTTGGGCAAAAGAACACGGTTTAAAAAAAGAGGACGGCTACTCTTACGGGCTTGACTGCGGGCTGAAGTTTTTGCGCGCGGCAAAAGCGCGGGGCATCAAGGAACTGACTTATTACGGCTTTACGGTCGACAACTGCAAGCGCCCCAAAGAGCAGGTGGAGGCTTTTACTAAAGCGTGTTGCGACGCAGTAAAGCTGATCGCAAAGGAGGATGCGGCGCTATTTGTTGTGGGCAACAC
Organism: uncultured Clostridia bacterium; assembly: GCA_944363615.1. Classification (GTDB taxonomy): domain Bacteria; phylum Bacillota; class Clostridia; order Christensenellales; family Pumilibacteraceae; genus UBA10677. The sequence goes on from CALVUQ010000024.1 coordinate 26,910, forward strand.
CGATTCCGCATGCTTTCCCAAAGAACTCCTGCCTTTTACAAAAAGACGGGATAACAACGACGACGGCGTCACAAGGATAAATTTTCTTGTCAATTACGGTTGGGAGTGGGATATCGGAAACGGATTTCTGTCGCGCGATATCCCCAGGATTGACCTTGTCATACGCTTCGGCGGAATGTGCAGATTGTCGGGTTTTTTACCCCTTCAGACCGTTTATTCCGATATTTGCGTGCTTAAACCCCTTTGGCCCGATTTTCGCGAGCAGCATCTTGACGAGGCGCTTGCCTGGTACAGCCGCCAGGACGTGACGCTTGGCGGGTAATGATTAAGACAAAAGGGTACAGATAAGAATCAAGCGTTCCGAAAAATTTTACCGCGGTGTTTAAATGCGAATTTTACCGCGGTTTTTATTTATTCCGGGAAAAAAGTTTGAAGCGGAAATGCGCCGACTGAAACGGCTGGTTGCCTGCTTTTTGCCGCAAATAAGTAATATGTTACCTGAAAAGGAGAATTGACTTCAATGCAAGAAAAACCGAAAGAAAACAGCATTTTCGCCACTCAGCCCGTGGGCATACTTATTGTTAAATTCGCATTACCCTGCGTGACAGCATTGGCAGTAAACGCGATAGGCAGCAAGGTGGAGTTTACGCAGCCTTGCTGACATTGTCGACCGGATTTTCATAGGTTGGGGCGTAGGGTACCTTGGCAATGGCGCCACAAGCGTAGTCTTTCCGATAACGATTATCGCGCTTGCGCTAGCCGTGCTTGTGGGCGACGGCTGCGCGGCGCCCAGCCCGTTATCGGCTTCAATTACGGAAGCAAAAATTTCGCAAGAGTCCGTAAAGCTTTTATCATAGCTATTGCCGCCGCCGAAA